>PLTL01000403.1 GCA_003164475.1 Candidatus Dormiibacterota bacterium
GACGAGCTGACCCTGGAGATGGTCAGTGATGCCGAGCGTGACTACATGTACTCCGAGTACGCCAGCGACCCGCGGATGAAGCTCAACATCGGAATCCGACGTCGCTTGGCCCCGCTGCTCGGGAACGGCCGGCGCCAGATGGAGCTGCTCTATGGGCTGCTGCTCTCCCTGCCTGGCACTCCCGTCCTCTATTACGGAGACGAGATCGGAATGGGTGACAACCTCTACGTCGGGGACCGGGACGGAGTGCGCACCCCGATGCAGTGGAGTGGGGATCGCAATGCCGGCTTCTCCCGGGCCGACTTTGCCCAGCTCTATCTGCCTCCGCTAATGGATCCGCTCTACGGCTACCAGGCCTGCAACGTCGAGCAGCAGCAGCGCACCGAGAGCTCTCTGCTCCAGTGGCTGCGTCGGTTCCTGCGGATCCGCCAGGCGCACCCGGTCTTCGGCCGCGGCACCTTCCAACTGGCTGAAGCAACCAACCCTTCGATCCTCGCGTTCGTGCGATCCTCCGACACTGAGACCATCCTCTGCGTGAACAACCTTTCTCGATTCGCCCAGCCGGTCACGCTGGACATCCGCAAGTTCGCCGGCACAGTCCCGGTAGAGTTGGTGGGCCGGGTGCCCTTCCCGCGGGTGAGGTCGCGTCCCTACCCGCTGACCCTCGGTCCTCATGGCTTCTACTGGCTGCGGCTGGAGGCACAACCATGAGCGAGGCACCTCGGCTCTCAGATCTGGCCGATATCGAGTCGGTGCTGGCCGCCGGCCTGGCCCAAGAGCGCTGGTTCGCCGACAAGGACCGCCCCATGCAAAGGCTGGAGGTCCAGGAGACCTTCTGGGTCCGGCGGGAGGTCCCGGGGCTGGCCGTCGTCCTAGTGCAGGCCCACTTCGACGGCGGGCCCCCGGCCACCTACCAACTGGTCCTGGGACTGCGCCCCTGGGACCGCCGTCTGCCCCGGGCGGTGAGGTCGGCGGCCGTGCGGGTGCCGGTCCTACCCGGAGCCCCCGCGGCGGGTGGGCCTACGTGGGCTGTTTATGACGCTTTCACGGACCCGGTCCTAAGCTCTCAGTTCCTGCGGTCGCTCGCGGACAGCCGCACCGTCTCTGGCGACGGGTCCGACCGGCTCCATTTCCGTCTCCTCCATCCGCCGCTGGCAATCCGTCCCGGGCTTGAGCCGCGACCCTCTGCTCCGAGGGACGAGAGCCAGTCCACAGTCCTCTACGGGGAGGAGATCCTGATCAAGGTCCTGCGACGGATCTGGCCGGGGGTCAGCCCCGAGGTTGAGTTGCTGGAGGCCCTGGACAAGGTCGGATTCAGGGGGATCGCCCGACCTCTGGGCATGGTTGAGGCGACCTTGGACGGAGCCAGCGCCCCGCTGGCGGTGGCACAGACCTACCTGCGCAATGGCACCGACGGCTTCTCCTTGGCGCTCACCTCTCTACGCGACCTCTACAGCGACCTGCTTATCGATGCAGACGGAGCTCTCCCACTGCCATCCGACTGCCGGCAGGCCGTGGAGCACCAGGGGGGCTCGTTCGCCGGAGCGGCCGCAGCGATCGGGACCCTCACTGCCGAGATGCACCTGGCACTCGCCCGGCTCAGGGGCAGCCCCGAGCTCGAGGCCGGTCCCCTCACTCGCGACGACCTCCAGGGGATCGCCGCCGAGATCGATTCCTCCGTGGAGAAGCTTCTGGCCCTCGCCGATGCCCGCCTGGAGCCCCTCGCGGTTCACGCCACCGTGCTTCACGATCTGGCTCGCCAGGTGATCGCCTTGGAGCCCTCCGGTGCCGCCATCCGCATCCACGGTGACTACCACCTGGGCCAGCTTCTGATGACCGACTCGGGCTGGCACGCGCTGGACTTCGAGGGGCGGCCCTCCGTCCCGATTGCGGCCAGGCGGCGCCGGCACAGTCCCATCCGGGATCTGGCGGGCATGCTCCGCTCCTTCGATTACGCCGCCTCGGTGGCGCTGAGGCAGCAGGTCAACTCCGCCGATGTGAGTGCGGCCAGCCTGGCGCCGTTCGGCCGCGCTTGGTCAGCGCTCGCCAGAGAGGCCTTCATGCATCGCTACCTGGCCCTCACGGCAGGGAGCGGGCTCTTGCCAGATGACGCCGCCGCCAGGGACTTGCTGCTCACCACACTCCAAGCAGGACAGGCGCTCTACGAGATCGATTACGAGCTGCGGAACCGGCCAGACTGGGTCGCCATCCCGCTTGAGGGAATGGCTCGCCTGCTCAATTCCGACCCTGGCTAACCTCGTATCGGCTCAGAGGATCCCTAGGTGCGTGCGCCCCAACGGAACGAGTCTCCCGCACCTCCTCTCCGACTTGCCCAGATCCCTCTCAGGCCGGCGGTAGCACAAGCCGCTCGCCAGGGGTGATCACGGCACCATGCAGCGAGTTGGCCGCTTCGATAGCGCTGATTGCGGCTCGGGGATCGGTCTGGGGATAGTGCTGACTCGCGATCGACCACAGGGTCTGCCCCGGCCGGACCACGACTGAAGGCCCCGCCCACCCGGAGGTGCCCAGCACGGCCTGCATCATGACCGCACCGATCAGTGCGGTCAGCACCAGCAGCTTCGCCAGCAGGCGCAGCCCGGGCCGCCCCCCTCGGCCAGCGATCCGCCGGGTCGGGGTAATGGGACGTGGTCCTCGGGATTCGACTCGCTCGTACATCTGTTCGTATTATGGGGAACAGCTGTTCGATTGTCAAGGTCATCCGCCAGAGGTGCGTGCTGTGGTGACGGCTCACGGACGCGCCCCATACCCTCTCAGTCACCGTGCGGCCTGACACGGCGGGAGTCGCCGAGGACGGCTTGGCTGGACTCGCCAGCGATCTGACGCCAGCGCAGCTGTTCTTTGCCGGGTCGTCGGGGTGAACTATCAGGCCGACCGTCGTCCCGAGCGCCAGCCTACGAAGGATGGCCACCCCGTACGGGCCACGGGCACCCGCAGCCACTCCCCGCTCACCCTCACCAGCCTCCTGAACGGACAGCCGGCACTGGGAGCGGCGGTCGGGGGCGCCATGGCCGTGGAGTGGAGATTGCCAGCGGAGGGGGACCCCGAGGTACCGGCCCGAGGGCCTCACAGTCGCGGTCGCAGCGATGCTGGTCTCAACCGAGCTCTTGCCGGGCTAGCTTGGCCGACCAGGAAAGCAGGCACCAGCGCCGCCTCGGCCGCACTCAGAGCGACCCGCTCGGACCAGCGGCGGACAGGTCGAAGTCCTTCGTCGTGCTGGCCGGGCGAGTACTCCCCGGTGGGCTTCAGCGGGCCATCGTCCCAGCCCGCGATGAGAAGAACCTCGGCGCTGGCGCGGCCTTTTCCCGGAAGAGGGGATGCCACCGCCAGCGGTGGGTCGCCCGGCCCCAACAACTCCCCGCGGACCCTCCCCGGGCAGCGCTGCGCCTTCGCTTGCTTGGTAGAGGCATCGCCTCAGATGGCTCCTTGGCAAGCCCTCTCACGCCCGCGGCCGCTGGAGCAGGCTGCGCAGCTCGAGCGCCAACTCTGCCCGGTCGGTCACCACTCCCCAGACGGCGTCGCAGGCGAGCCACCGCCTCAGCACCCGGGGCCCGTTCACCGTCCAGGGCAGCAGCTCAAGCCCGGCCCCGCGGGCGTGGACAATGAGTTGTTCGCGCAGGAGACGGTGGTGCAGAGCCAGATGGGTCGCCCCCACCGAGCTGGCGGCCTGGACCGGGTCATGCTCTCCCCCACGACCCAAGGGCCGGGCCCAGATCAATCCCAGTCTGACGTTGAGGTCCAGGGCCCGGAGCTCACCCACCACCTTGGTCGAGAAGGAGGAGAGGAGTACCAACCCGGGCAGGGCCTGCCTTCGAACCACCTCAGACACCTCGGCCACGCACTCCGAGTCCTTCAACTCTAGGTCGATACCGATTCGACCGCGGGTCAGATCCAGGACCTCCTCCAGCCTGGGGACCGGCCTGCCGATGAGTTCAACCACTTCGCGATGGGTCAGGGAGTGGATGGAGCGTCCCTGTACCACTCCGTCATGGAGCACTATTAGCTCCCCCGACCCGCACCTCCACACGTCGAACTCCACCATGTCTGCCCCCAGCCCCACCGCGCCCTCGAAGGCAGCCAGGGTGTTCTCCGGGGCGATCCCCCAGGCTCCCCGGTGAGCGACCACAAGCGGCGTCAACTGAGCGACCTGGCCGAGGTGATCACCAGTCACCTCTGCAGAAGTGGCGGCCGCGCCCGCTGGACGGCTGGCCTCGGCGCAGCACCAGATCTCCCCGAAGGCGGCTCGCCCCCTTGAAGCGAACAGCCGTTTGCACCGGGGCCTCGTTGGTGCTACCATCTTGATCGATCATTTGTTCTGGGGCCGGGCGACGCAAAGCTGGGCCCCGTCGAAGGGAGCCGTCAGATGCCCGAAGGCCTCCATCCGCGCCAGCAGGAAATCCTCGACTACCTGCGATCCCGCAGCCGTGACGGCGCCTACCCACCGTCGGTCCGAGAGATTGGGCGGGCGGTGGGACTGAGTTCGAGTTCGACCGTCCAGAATCATCTCAATCTCCTGGAGCGCCGGGGACTCATCCGCCGCGACCCCACCAAGTCTCGGACGGTGCTCCTCACCGACTTCACCCCGGCTTCGCGCCAATTGTCGCAATCCCACTGGCTACCGCTGGTTGGCCAGGTCGCGGCCGGTGCTCCCCTGCTCGCCGAGCAGAACATCGAGGATCGCATCGCCGTCGGCCCGGAGATCGCCGGTGGGGACGACTCCTTCCTGCTGCGGGTGAGGGGCGACAGCATGACCGGTGATGGCATCTTCGATGGTGACCTTGTCGTGGTCAAGCCCAACTGTGACGTGCCCAATGGGAGCATGGCCGTGGTCCGGGTGGAGAATCCGGCCACCGGTGAGGGCGAAGTCACAGTCAAACGGATCTATCGAGAGCAGGGCCACCTCCGGCTCCAGCCATCCAACGATGCCTATGCCCCGCTGATCGTCACCGAAGCGGAGCTGGAGGGCAAGGTGGTCGCCGTCATCCGGGTACTCGGTCCGTAGCTAGGGCCGGCCGGTCGGCTGGCTACTTGTCCGCCTCATCCCGGCCCATGGTCTGGACCATCGACTCCGGGAGTCGCCCGCGAACCCGGATCCCGTCGCTGGTGAAATCCTCAGCCTCGACCACGCCGTAGCGGCGCCACCTGGACAGGGCAGCCCAGTTGTCATAGGCGATCACGGTCTCCACCGGCAGCATGTCGCGGACCAGGGCCTCGCCAATGGCAGACCGAAGTGAGTCCAGTCCTTCTCCGCTCACTGCGCTCACGGAGACGACATCCAGGTAGGGGGTCCGCTGCAAGGTGCTGAGTCGCCTGCGACTGTCCGGGGAGCAAAGATCCACCTTGCTAATTGCGAGGAGGATCGGCCGGTCCTCGAGCTCGAGCTCCCGGAGGGTGCTGTGGACGGTCTCCAGCCGCTTCTCGGCGCCGGCCCGGCTCGCGTCCAGCACATGGACCAGGAGGTCCGCTTCCGCAAGCTCCTCCAGAGTGGCATGGAACGCGGCTACCAATTCGTGGGGCAGCTTCTGAATGAAGCCCACGGTGTCCACCAGCAGGCATGGCTGACCCAGAGGCAGCCGCACCGCCCTAGTGGTCGGGTCCAGAGTGGCAAAGAGCTGGTTCTCCGTCAGAGCCCCGCCCTCAGTCAGAGCGTTGAGCAGGGTGGACTTGCCAGCGTTGGTGTAGCCAACTAGCGCAACCGTCCGAAAGGGCAGGCGACGGCGACTCTCCCGGTGCAGCGAGCGCTCGTCCTCGAGCTGGGACAGCTCCTTCTGGAGTGACCGGAGACGGTTTCGAATCCGGCGCCGGTCACTCTCCAGCTTCTGCTCGCCTGGACCTCTGGTCCCAATGCCACCCCCCAGGCGAGACAGTCCCTCGGTGCTGGCGAGTCTTGGCAGGAGATGCTCCAGCTGGGCCACCTCCACCTGGATCCTGCCCTCTCGAGACCGGGCGTGCTGGGCGAAGATGTCAAGGATCAGGCCGGTGCGGTCGACGATCGGCACTTCCAACTCCCGCTCCAGATTCCGCTGCTGGCGTGGTGAGAGGTCATCGTTGGTGATGAGCAGGCCGAACCCCAGGCTCTCCCTGAGCGCCCGCAGTTCAGCTATCTTGCCGCTCCCGAAGAAGAGCGACGGGTCGACCTGAGGGCGCTTCTGGACGTCGGACCCCACCACCTCGGCACCGGCTGTCCGTGCCAGCTCGCGGAGCTCGTCCATCTCCAGCTCCACCTGGTTGAGGGCCCGCTCCGAGGGCACCCAGCCGAGCAGAAAGGCCCGCTCCCGATCGCTCCGAAGAGACTCGTCGAATACTCTCAAGGCAACCCCTGGCCGCACGCCAGCCCCACCGCTGACACGCCCGCGCTCACCATCTCCTCCAGGCCTATCCCCGCGTCGATCCAGACAACGCTGGGCTCGCTCCGCAGCCAGGTCATCTGGGCTCGGGCATAGCGCCAGGTCCTGGCCGCCAACCGCTCTGCCGCCTCCCGGCGCGAGCACCTACCCGCCACCCAGTCAACCGCCTCAGCGTACCCGATTGCAGCGCTGGCCACCAGTGCCGGGGGGTAGCCCCGGGCCACCAGGGAGCGCACCTCCGCGGCCAAGGGCTCCCCCATCAGCCGATCCGAGCGCTCCTCGACCCTGCGGCGGAGCTGATCCGGCCCGATGCGGCAACCCAACCGCAGGGACCGCCACCGCGGGGCGGCGCGGGACGCCCTGGTCCCGGCGCGCGCCAGTTCAACCGCGCGCACCAGCCGGCGCGGATTGCTGATGTCGATCGCCGCCGCCCGCTCCGGGTCCAGACGGGTCAGCTCGGCCAGCACCTCCGGGTTCTCGGCCGGCAACGTTGGCCGCTCCTTCCCGGGAGGAACCCCCCCGAAGTCGAAACCATCGAGCAGGGCTCTCACGTACAGGCCCGTCCCCCCGACCACCACCGGGATGCGGCCCAGATCCTGGAGATCTCCAATGGTCGAGGCCGCCAGCTGCCGATACCGGCCCGCCGAGAATGGCTCCCCCAGATGGGCCCAGTCGAGCCCGTGGCAGACCACTCCCCGGAGCTCGGCCGAGGTCGGCTTGCAGACCCCCACCTCTAACTCGGCAATCGCCTGCCGCGAGTCGGCGTTCACCATATCGCCGCCCAGTTCTCGGCAGAGGCCGGCGGCCAGCTGAGTCTTGCCGGACGCGGTCGGGCCTATCACCGCCAGGACCAGATGCGGACCCACGAGGCTTGCGGGGGCCTCCTGCCGAGGGCTCAACGGCGGGCGAACGCGGAGAGCAGGTGCGTCTCCGAGAGAAGCAGCAAGGCGGGGCGCCCATGTGGGCAGGTGATGCCTCCCGGGGTATCGGCCAGATCGCTCAGGAGCTGGGCCACCTCCTCAGGATTGACTGGGTCGCCGAAGCGGACCGCGCTGTGGCAGGCGATGGAAGCCGCCACCCGATGCTGCTTCCCGGCCTCCCCCTCGGGGACCTCCTGGGTGCCGGCAAGCACCTCGGCCAGAAGCTGGGGCAGCTCTGAGAGCCTGCTCCCGGGCGGGACGGCGGAGCACCGGACCGTGCCCTCCCCGAACGCCGCCAGCTCGAAGCCGGCGCGCTCCAGCAGCGGTTCCGCGGCGGCAAGCTCTGCGACCGCCTGGGGCCCCACCTCCACCAGGGCCGGCTGGAGCAGCCGCTGGGCAGGTGTCGCCCCGCTTGGCGCAGACCCACGGAGACGACCAAGGATCCGGGTGTAGAGAACCTTCTCGTGAGCGGCATGCTGGTCCAGCAGGGCGATTCCGGTACTGGTCTCCACCACCAGGTAGCGGTTGTGCGCCTGCCCCAGATAGCGCCACGAGGCGGCCGCCCCGAGGGGCTCCGATGGGGCGGCGACCGGCGCCAGCCCACCCATGAGGGGCAGCTCCTCCGCAAGCTCTGCCCACGGGCCGGGAGCTCGGGCGCTCCCACCGCCAGCCGCACTCCCGATCCCCGCGCGCCCCCCGCTGGGGAGCGGCAGCTGACCTGGCCCAAGCCCCTGGAGTGCTCCCCAGCATGCTCGTTGGACGGCTTCGAAGAAGCGTGACTCATCGCCGAAGCGGACCTCTCGCTTGGTGGGGTGGACGTTGACGTCCACCTCGCTGGGATCGCAGCGGATGTCCAGGACCGCCACCGGGTACCGACCCACCGGGAGCAGTCCTCGGTAGGCGCCCTCCACCGCCGCCACCAGGGCCCGCTGGTGAACGCGCCGGCCGTTGACCATCAGCACCAGCGAGCTGCGGCTGGCCCGGGCCACCTCGGGCGGGCCGATCAGTCCCGCCACGGAGACTCCGCCCCCGGTCCACTCCACCGCAAGCAGGTCGGCCGACTCCGCCTTCCCCAGCACCGAGCGGGCCGCCTCTTGCAGGCCCCCCCGTCCCGGAGCCCCCAGCGATCGGCGCCCGTCGACCCGCACCTCGAAGGCTACGTCTGGCCGGCTCAGCGCCGCCTCGGCGACCACTCGCAGACAGGCGCTGGCCTCGGCCCTGGTGCTGCGCAGGAAGGCGCGCCGGGCCGGCGTCTTGCCGAAGAGGTTCCGCACCTCGACCACCGTGCCCGGGGGGGCCGCCACCGGCACCGGGACAGCGACCTCCCGGTCCGTGACCTCGATCCGGGCCCCGGACGATGACCGTCGGTCCCAGGAGGTCGCGCTCACCTGGGCTGCGGACGCGATGCTGGCCAGGGCTTCGCCTCGGAAGCCAAAGGTGGAGATCCAAGCCAGGTCGTCGATCACTGACAACTTGCTGGTGGCGTGGCGCTGGAACGCCAGGCCCAGCTCCGCCGCCGACATGCCGTCCCCGTCATCGGCAACCCGGATCAGCTCCGCCCCCCCAGCCTGGAACTCCACGGTGATGCGATGGGCGCCCGCGTCCAACGAATTCTCCACCAGCTCCTTGACCACTGAGGCCGGCCTCTCGATCACCTCACCGGCGGCGATGGCCTCGGCAACCTGCGGTTTGAGCACATGGATCCGCTGCCTGTCCGAGGGCCCATGGGCAGGGGGCTGGTTGCGGTTCAGTTGGGCTCCCCCGCCCGGCGCTGCCAGTCCGCGATCCTCTGGAGCGCCTCCAGCGGAGTCATACCCTCAATGCTCAGCTGCTCGAGCTCCACCATCACCGGATGAGGCACCGTCAGCGGCAGGGCCAGCTGCTGGTCGGGCGGTTTCGGCTCCGAGAGTGGGCGTTCCGCCTCTCGCTCGGCCAGGATGCGAGCGGCACGGTCGACGACACTCCGGGGCAGCCCGGCCAGCTGGGCCACGTTGATTCCGTAGGAGCGATCCGCGCCACCGGCGACGATCCGGTGCAGGAAGACGACCTGGGCCTCGCCGCCTTCCTCCCGTTCCACCACCTCGACCCGGTAGTTGCGCAGCTTGGGCAGCTCCTCGGCAAGGGCGGTGAGCTCGTGGTAGTGGGTGGC
>PLTL01000272.1 GCA_003164475.1 Candidatus Dormiibacterota bacterium
TCCAGGTCGACGAGCCGGCGCTGCGAGAAGGACTGCCGCTGCACCGCACCCGGCAGGCCGCGTACCTGCGCTGGGCGGTGGACAGCTTCCGGCTCACCGCGGCCGGGGCCGGAGCCCAGGCCCAGATCCACACCCACATGTGCTACTCGGAGTTCGAGGAGATCATGGACTCGATCGCCGAGCTCGACGCCGATGTGCTCTACATCGAGGCGGCTCGGTCGGGGATGAGCCTGCTGGGTGCGTTCGCGGACCACGGCTACGCCAACGAGGTAGGCCCGGGGATCTACGACATCCACTCGCCGCTGGTCCCGACGGTCGGCGAGATGGCTGACCGGCTGCGAAAGGCGGCCCAGGCGATTCCGCCCGACCGGCTCTGGGCCAACCCCGACTGCGGTCTGAAGACGCGGCGTTGGGCCGAGATCGATCCCGCTCTGCGTAACCTGGTCGTTGCCGCGAGACAGGTTGCGGCGGAGCTGTCCGCAGTCCCCGCGGCGAGCTCCTAGCCGGGCCCGGGGGGCGACCGGTGGAGGCAACCTACCAGCCCAAGGCCGCCGAGCTGCGCTGCCGCCAGCGCTGGCAGGAGATCGGACTGGGGTCCGCCGACCCGGCCAGTCCCAGGCCCGCCTTCTCGATTGCCCAACCCCCGCCCAACATCACCGGATCACTGCACATGGGCCACGCCCTCAACGTCTTGGTCCAGGACGCCCTCTGTCGCTTCCACCGCATGCGCGGATACGAGGTCTGCTGGGTACCAGGGACCGATCACGCCGCCATCGCCACCCAAAACGTGATCGAGCGCCAGTTGGCCGAGGAGGGTACCAGCAAGGAGGAGATCGGCCGCGCCGCCTTCGGCGATCGGGTGGACGCCTGGTACCACACCTACCAGGGGCGGATCCTGGAGCAGATGCGCGGGCTGGGCGCCAGCTGCGACTGGGCCAGGGAGCGCTTCACCATGGACGCCGGCTACGTCCGGGTGATTCGCACCGTATTTGCCGAGCTCTACCGGCAGGGGCTGGTGTATCGGGGTCCCCGCATCGTCAACTGGTGCCCCCGCTGCGAGAGCGCCATCTCGGACGAGGAGGTCGCTTACGAGCAGCAGCAGGACACCTTCTATCACGTCCGTTACCAGTTGATTGGAGGTGAGGGCGGAATCGAGGTGGCCACCACCCGCCCCGAGACCATCCTCGCCGACGTGGCCGTGGCGGTGGCTCCCGGCGATGAGCGCTTCCGGCACCTGGTTGGACGGCGGGTCCGTGAGCCGCTGGGGGGACGGGAGATCCCCGTGATCGAGGACGAGGCGGTGGACCCCAAGGTCGGGACAGGTGCCCTCAAGATCACTCCGGGCCACTCGGCCGAGGACTACGAGGTGGGGGAGAGGCACCAACTGCCGATCCTCACCGTCATCTCCCTCCAAGGCAAGATGATCGCGCCGGAGTTCCCCGACATCGACGGAAGGGCGGTCAACGAGGCTCGGGAGCTGGCCTCCGAGCGGCTGCGCCGGTCCGGCGCGATGGTCAAGGAGGAGGCGTTGCTGCACCAGGTGGGCCACTGCGACAGGTGCGGGACGGTGATCGAACCGCTGGTCACCCCCCAGTGGTGGCTGAGGGTCGGCGAGCTGGCCGGGCCGGCGGCGGAGGCGGTCCGCAGTGGCCGGATCACCATCTATCCGGCCCAGTTCCGTGCCCAGTACCTGGACTGGATGGCGGGGCTGCGGGACTGGTGCATCAGCCGCCAGCTCTGGCTCGGTCACCGGATCCCGGTGAGCAGATGCGCGAATGGCCACACCTTCGCCTGGGTGGACGACCCAACTGTCTGTCCGGAGTGCCAGAGCCCGGAGCTGGCCCACGACCCCGACGTGCTCGACACCTGGTTCTCCAGTGCCCTCTGGCCCTTCGCCATCCTAGGCTGGCCGGAGCCGAACCCGGCCCTGGCGCGCTTCTACCCCACCTCGGTGCTGAGTACCGGTCGCGACATCCTGCAGCACTGGGTGGTCCGGATGGTGATGATGGGCCTCCGCTTCACCGGGGAGATCCCCTTCCACGAGGTGCTTTTCCACGCCACCATCCTTGGCACCGACGGGGCCCGGATGTCCAAGAGCAGTGGCAACGTGGTTGACCCGCTGGACATGGCGGCGAAGTACGGGGCGGACGCACTCCGGGGCTGGGGCGCCAGCGTCGCCATGGGCAGCCAGGACTCCAAGTTCGACGAGAGTCGGATCGAGGGGTTTGCCCGCTTCGCCAACAAGCTCTGGAACATGACCAGGCTGCTCCACCAGGGCTACTTTCCCGGCCAGGGGGAGGAGGGCCGAATCCCTGAGCTGCCCGAGCCGCCGCCCGGATCTCTCCAGCTGGCCGACCGCTGGATCCTCTCCCGTCTGGCGGCGGTCACCAGGTCAGTCACCCGGGCGCTGCCCAGCTACGACTTCGACGGGATAATCGCCTCCATCTACGACTTCGCCTGGCACGAGCTGGCCGACTGGTACCTGGAGCTGATCAAGGAGCGGCTCCAGGCGGGGGAGGAGGCCGCCCGGTGGGTGACCAGGACTGTGCTGCTCCAGACGGCGCTCCTGCTGCACCCGATCATGCCATTCCTCACCGACACCCTGGCCGAGCAGTTCGCCGGGACCCCCGCAAGCCTGGACCTGATGAGCTGGCCGGACGCCCCGACGGCCTGGTCCGACCCCGAGGCGGAGCGGGCCATGGACGGGTGCCGAGAGCTGGTCTCGGTTCTGCGCAAGGGGCTCCAGGAACTGGGAATCCAGGTGCACCGCCGCAGCAGCCTGGTCCCGTTCTCAGTCGACCATGAAGGCCCCGAGCTGGTCTTTCCCGAGGTCCGCGGCTATGTCTCGGCGTTGCTTCCGATCAGTTGGGTGGACCCCGCCGGGAGCGCGGGGCACGCGCGGCCCCAGGTGGTGGCCGGCCAGACCACCCTCTCGCTGGGGACGGATGCCAGCTCCGGGGGCCCGGAGTGGAAGGAGGCGATCGGGAGGGAGCTGGCCCGCGTCGGCGCCCACCGTGCCGCGCTCGAGCGGAAGCTCTCCGGGCCCTTCGCCGTGAAGGCCCCGCCGGAGATCGTCGAGGGGGTTCGCGACCAGCTGGAGAGTGCCCGCCGTCGAGAATCGCTTCTGCGCGGTGCACTCGACGGCTGAGCCGGGCGGCTGAGTGCTGGCACTCGTCGACCTGCCGCCGCTAGCGCTCCTTTGTCCCGCCGCAGCCACCCTGGTCTGCTCGGGTCTCGGCCGTCCCTGGCCGTCCCGGCCCGATTTCTGGGCGCGCTGGGTGGTTCGGGGGGGGTTGCTGCTGGCCCTGGCCGACGTGGTGGCGCTGCTGTGGCAGCTTCATCCGGGAGGCGCCCTACAGATGACCCTGTGGCAGCTGGAGCCCCGGGTTCCGATAACCCTCTCGGTCGACAGCAGTGGCGCGGCCATTGCGCTGATGGTCCTGGTCGCGGCCCTGGTGGTGAGCTTCTCCGCCCGAGAACGCCGCCCTCTGGCCTCGGCCAGCCTGGGACTGGCGGTGCTGGGTGGGATGGGAGCCGCCTTCGCCGGCGACCTCCTCAGCCTCTACATCGGGCTTCAGCTCTCGGCTCTGGGTGGGATCGGCCTCAGCTACTCCCGGCAGCCCCGGGCCGCCAGCGGCCGGATGGTCCTGGCGGCCGTCGCCGACCAGCTGGTCGCACTGGTCTGGCTGGCGGCGGTGGTGGCGGTGCTGCAGGGCACCTCGACGCTGGTTCTGACCTCGATACCGCCGAGCGCGGTGAGCCCATTGCTGGCGGGGCTCCTGGTGCTGGCCGCGCTGGTTCGCTTGGCCGGCTGCCTGCTGATCGGCGGCCTCGGCGCCGGCGCGCTGCCCCGCTCTGCGCGCTCGGTGGATGTCGCCGACTGGTTCACCGTGGTGGCGGTGCCGACGGGCCTGTTGGTCCTGCTCCGCATCCAGGAGCTCTCCGGCGGAACCTGGCCCACGCCCTGGTTCGGCACCTGCCTGGATCTGGCGGCCCTGGTCCTGGGCGCCACCGCGGTGGGCCTTCTGCTCTGGTCCGGGCAGCGTGCCGTGGAGCTTCGGGCGGTTCTGCTGGCCGCCAGCTCGCTGGTGCTGGTCGGATTCGGTCAGAACTCGGCGGAGGGTACCCTGCTGGGCCTCAGCGCCGGTCTGTTTCTCGAGCTGGCGGCTGCCTTCCTGCCCCGGGCCATCCTGGGCCGGCCTGGGGGCCAGCACGGGCGAGGTGCGGCCAAGGCTGCGACCCTGGGGCGGGGCCAGCTTCTGATCGGAGTGTCGGCGTCTCTGCTGCCCTTCTCGCTGGCCTTCGGCGTGGGAGTGATGGGGCTCAGCCTCTCCCTCGGGCAGGGGTTGCAATCCGGGTTGGCTCCCGCTCTGGCCTACCTGACCGCTCTGGCCGCCCTGGTGATGGCGGCACCGGCCCTCTCCCGGTTGCTCCGGGCGGACTCCAGGTGGAGCTGGCCGCTGGGCCTGCCAGCGCTGTGCCTGGCTGCCGCCGCGATCGTGCCGGGTGCGGTGGTCACCCTGGTGGCCGGGACGCTTGCGGCTCCCGGCACGGTCTCGCACAGCCCCCTCTCCGCCCCCGACCCGCTGGTGGTGCAGGGGCCGTCGCTGATCTGGCCGGGCGGCTACCTGGTACTTCTCGGCGTTCTGGCCTGGGTAGGGCTCCAGGCGATGCGGCTGGCCCTCGGTCCCGGCACCGGGGTGGCGGGGCGGGTCCGGGCCACGCCGCCGGCCCCGGTCGCACCGCTCCCCCGCGGGCTGGCGGCCCTGGCGGCCTGGTGGTCAAGGCTTCCCCGAACCGGCCAGGAGGCCCGAAGGTGGTACCTCATGCTGGTCAACCTGGCGGACCGGGAGGTGGGGGAGCGGCCGGTATGGCTCTGGATCGCGACCACCGCAGTGGCCGCCTGGCTGCTCACGGAGTTGATCCGGCTGTGATCTGGGACGCGATACTCGCCGCCGGCGGGTTCCTGGCCGGGGCCGTCGCCCTCTTCTCGATGGGGCGCCGGGGGATCTCGGTCAGCTCGCTGGCCGTGGGCCTGGGGGTCGGAGCGGTCAGCTCTCTCTCGGCAGGCCCCGAGGGATTCTGGTGCCTGGCAGGTCTAGGGGCCGCCGCGGCGGTGCTGATAGAGCTCGGCGGCAGGCTGCCCTTCCTCGACCTCTCGGCCCGGCTCGTGGGGGCGCGCCCGGTCACCGAGAAACCGAGGGTCTTCGGTGACCGGAGCGTACGGGCCGTCCTCGGTGCCGTGGGGCTCTTCACCGCGCGGTTGCTCTCCGGCCATCTCACCGCCGGCACGGTGGCCACCCAGGGGCCGGGCTTTGCCTGCCTCTTCATCTTCGAGGTGGGGCTGATCCGGATCGGTACCGGGAGGGGGCCAGCCGATCTGGGCCTGGGTGGGTTCTGCGCCGGGATGGGAGCGGCTGGATTCCTTCTCCTCAGCTTTCCCGGATCGGCCATGGCGGTGGCCTTGCTGGCGGCGGGTACCCCGGCGGTGGTCATGGTGGCACTGGCCCGGGCCACCCCCTGGGAGACCTCAAGTTGACCNNGCTCGTCCCCGCGCTGGCTGGCGGGGTGGTCCTGGCGGGGGTCGCGGGCTGGGTCGGGGGGCGCAGCCGCCTGGTCCCCGCGGTTCTCCTGCTCGCCACCGCGGCCGGGATCTCGGTGGCGATCGCCGCCTCGCGCTCCAGCGGCCCCGGTGCTGCGTTCACCGATGTCCACCTCGGTTCCCTGGTCATCTCGAGGTTGGCGGCGGGGATCGTGATCGGCGGCTGGGCGGCGCTGGTGCTCCAGCTCGGGGTGGTGAGGAGCCCGGGCGTCTCGGCAGGAGGGGCCGCGGTGGCGATCCTCGCCGGGGTGGGGTGCTCGCTGGCCCTCGCGACCACCGGCTTCGCCCCGATGGCGCTGCTGCTGGCGATGACCTCAGCTCTGATCTGGATCCGCTGGGTGCACCTGGCCGGCCCACTTCTGCCCCTGCGCAGCCTGGGCCGGCAGTCGGCGCTGGTGTTCTGCGCTCTGGTGGGGGCTGTGGGACTGCTGCCCTCCGAGCGCATCGGGGCGGTCCCGGCGGTCCTGACCGGACTTCTGCTGGTGGGAGGCCTGGTAGGAGTGGTCGGGCTCCTGCCCCTCTCGAGCTGGGTCGGGGCGGCCTCCCGGGTGGCCGTCGCCGAGGCCGCGGTCTGGCGGATCTGGATGGTGCCGACCGGGATCCTGGTCGTGGCCCGGGTGCTGGTCGCGAGTCCCTCCGGCTTGGAGAAGGTGATCCAGCTGCTCCTGGTCGCCCTGGGGCTGGCCACCGCGATCTTCTGGGGCTGCGCCGGGTTCCGGGCGGATCCCTCCACCCGCTACTGGAGAGTGCTGCAGGCCGACGTCGGGGTCATGTGCGTCGGGGTCGCCAGTGGCGATGCCGCCGGCCTGGCCGCGGTGGCGTTGCTGATCGTGGTCCACTGGCTGGTGGGGGCGGCCCTCAGTGAGCCCCAGGGGGCCCGCTCCCACCTGGTGGCCTGGCTGGGGCTGTCCGGGGTCCCTCCCTTCGGCGGCTTCGCGGGGCGGGTCCTGGCCCTGTTCGGGGCTGCCTTCATGGGCCCGGTGGTGGTGGCGCTGCTACTGATCGTGTTCGGACTCCAGCTGGCCGCGTGCGCGTCGGGGATCCGCGAGGCGGTGCGGCGAGCGGCGCTGAGAGGGCCTCGGCTGGGCGAGTCGATTGGGTTGGTGGCGGCCCTGGCGAGCCTGGCGGCGGGGCTGTTGGGGGGACCGATCCTGAGCGCTTTGTTCGGGCTTCGGGTGTGAACCACCTCCTCTTCGGTTTTGCGCTTTGCGCCGCGCTCGCCGTCTACCCGGGCGGCCTGGCTGTGGTGGTGGCCGCCCTCGCGGGCGGCGGAGCGACGCTACTGCGCCGAGGCGCGGGTGGGTGGACAGCCTGCCTGGGAGCCATGCCCAGCCCCTTTCGGCTCATCCTGGGGCTGATGCTGGCCGGCCTGGTCCTGGCGCCCATGCCCTGGCCGGACAACCCGGTCGCGCCGGTGACGGTCTCCTGGGCCTCGGGCAGTGATCTCGGTGGCATCGGTCTGACCCTGGCTGGGCTCTGGGCTCTGCAGTTGCTGGGCGCCGGGCGCTCCCGGGATGGGAGGGCCCTCGCCGCTGCCGGAGCCTGGTCGCTGGCGCTGGTGGCGTTGGCGCTGGCCGTCCACTCCGCCACCTGGTCCAGCCTGCTCAGTGCCGGAGGGCTGGGGGCGGAGCTGGGCCGGCTGCTGCTGGCCGTCCTCGCGCTGGCCACACTTCCGCTCGTCCTGGGGGGGCCCCCCGGAGGTGTCTCGCTGCGGTCCTGTGGCTGGGCGGCGGGCGCCGGGATGGCGCTCCTGCTGGCGCTTCCCCAGCTCCGGACCGCTCCTTTCGGCCTGGCCTTGGTGGCCTGGTGGGTCCTCCTGGCGTTGCTGGGGCTGGCCTGGTGGGCGGGCTCGGCCGGCGGTCCCCGGGTCGTGCGCCGGCTGGGGATGGGCGCCCCCGCTGCTACACTCAATGTTCCGTGAAGCGCTTGCCGGCATGGGGATCCGATTCCCCTTTGCACTGGCGGTCGCCAGGGCAACAGGAGGCGCCGTGAGGACGTGGCTGAACTAGTTCTCGCCTCGGGGTCTGAGCGTCGACGCCAACTCCTGGTGCGGTTGGGGCTGAGGTTCGTCGTGGTCCGGCCGGAGATCGAGGAGCAGATGGTGCCGGGGATGTGCGCCGACCTGGCGGTGCAACTGATCGCCCGGAGCAAGGCCTATGCTTGCCTGTCGATGGTCGCAGGTGACGACGCCTACCTGCTCGCCGCCGACACCGTCGTGCTCGGCCCGCACGGTCCGCTGGGCAAGCCGCTGACGGCGGACAAGGCCCGGGAGATGCTGCGGTCGCTGCGGGGGCAGCGTCATGTGGTCCTCACCGGAATCTGCGCTCTGGGCTCGGGCTCGAAGCGGGAGGCGATTGGAGTCTCCCGCTCGGCGGTCCGGATGCGTCAGTTCAGCGACGCCGAGTTGGAGCAGTACATCGCCGGCGGAGAGCCCCTGGATCGGGCCGGCTCCTACGCCGTGCAGGGGTTGGGAGGCTCCCTGGTGGATGCCATCGCCGGGCGGACCGACACCGTCATCGGGCTGGACTGCCAAATGGCCATGGAGTTGCTCAGCGCGGTCGGCTACCCGACCCCGTTGCCCACCGCTCCCGACCAGCACGTGGCCCTGGGCAAGGCCGCGGCGACCCGGCGCCCCCTGGCCAGCTCCAACCGGGTAGGGGGGACCCGCTGAGGCTCCCGGCCATCAGCCGAGTGGCGGCGATCTCGTCGCTGGCGCTGGTCCTCGCGTCGTTGTTGGGCGGCTGTGGCACCCACCGGCTGGGGGGTCTCGAGGTGCGCTCGTCGGTGATCGCCACCGAGTCGACCGCCAGCACCAACTCGGTCCCTCAGGGAACTGACGTGCAGGTGCGGATCACCGTCACCAACCTCGGCACCAACAGCATCAGCGGGGTGACCGCCCGGGCGGCGGTCCCAGCCGGCTTCACCTACCTCGAGACCGTCAACACCGCCACCAACGGGAACTCGGAGCGGACCGCCGACATTGCGCCCAGCACCAGGCAGGCCACCCTGACCTGGGGGGCCTGGACCATGGGTCCCGGGGCGTCGGGGAGCAGCTCGCAGGTCCTGATCACGGCTGAGCTGGAGGCAACCGGCGCCCCCGCCACCGCCGAGTTCTCGCCGCAGGTGTTTGCCGCCGGCTATGTCAACACGCTCTCCGGCACGCCCCTCAGCCTCGCGGTGACCGCGGCGCCACAGCTGAAGCTTCAGCTCGAGGTCAGCCCCGCCGTGGTGGTCGCGGGGGATCTGCTCACCTACCAGCTGGTGGTGACCAACACCGGTACCGGCGCCGCGCCCGACACCTCGATGGGCGTCACCCTGCCCGACGACTTCGACTACGGCGGGGCGATCACCACCTCGGGGAATGCCGGGACCGATGGCGCGACCTTCCCAACGCTGGGGACCGAGGTCCCGGTCTGGACCGGCTTTGACCTCCCCGGGGCCAGCTCGGCGGGACCCGGGCTTGTCTCGCTCAGCTTCTCGGTCACGGTGCTGGCCACGGTGCCGGACGGGAGCTACGACTGCTCCGCCTCGCTGGTGGCCAGCACCGGCTCCCAGACTCAGGACTACCTGCAGCAGAACTACGCCGGGCTGGCCACCGTCGAGGTCAGCGGGTCCTAGCGGAACCAATCCCTGCGCTCCCGATCGAGCCCAGATCCGGCTCTGCTAAACTCGCATGCCGAACCCGAGGTGCTCTGGCGCCTCTGCTCGGTGGGCTGCCGCCTGGCGCCCGCCCCGCTCCGACTCTCCAAGGGAGTTCTGATGTACGCGATCGTCCAGGTGGGTGGACGCCAGTATCGGGCGGCGCCCGGTGACCGTCTCGTGGTGGACCGCCTGAACGTCGAGCCCGGGACTCGGTTCCAGCTGGCGGACGTCAGGATGCTGGTCGCCGAGGAGGGGGATTCCGCTGAGACACAGATCGGCCGTCCCCGCCTGGAGGAGGTCTCGGTGGTGGCCCGGGCGGTGAGCCACTTCAGGGGGCCGAAGATTCTGGTCTTCAAGTACAAGCCCAAGAAGCGCTACCGGCGCCGCCAGGGGTTCAGGGCCGAACTTACCGAGCTGCGGATCGAGGAGGTCCGGCCGGGAGGGTACGAGGTCGAGGCGGTGGAGGAGAGTCCGGCACCGAGGCGGGCCGCCCCGCGCTCATCGAAGGTGGCCGCCGCGCCCTCGGCAGACCAGGCCGAGGAGCCCGCCGCCGTGGGGATGGAGAGCGCTGCCGTCGAAGCCGTCGCCAAGGGCGGCGGAGCTACCAGGCGCCGCGCCGCCGCCAGGCCGGTCGACGAGGGCCCGGCCGCTGGCAGCTCGGAGACGAAGGCCGGGAGGCCGAGGGGTGTCCGAGCTGGCGGTGCCGCCAAAGCCGTCGGCCCGGTGACCCGGTCCGGCACCGGGAGGACGGCATCTCGGACCAGGTCCAAGCCCAAGGAGGCGGAGGAGCAGGTGGATGGCTCATAAGAAGGGGGGCGGCAGCAGCCGCAACGGGCGAGACAGCCAGTCCCAAAGACTGGGGGTCAAGGTCTACGGCGGCCAGACGGTGGGTGCCGGTGCCGTGCTGGTCCGTCAGCGTGGCACCCGGATCCTGGCCGGATCGGGAGTCGGGGTCGGACGTGACCACACCCTGTTCGCGCTGGCCTCCGGGGTCGTGCAGTACCGGCCGTACCGCACCGACCGGACCCGCGCCTCGGTCACTCCAGCCGGCGACAGCCCGGCCTGACCCCGAGGGGGCCCCTGCCCGGTTAGGCTCGTGTTCCTAGACGAGGTCGAGGTCAGCGTGAGTGCCGGTCGGGGAGGATCCGGCTCGGCCAGCATGCACCGCGAGAAGTTCGTCACCAGGGGCGGTCCCGACGGGGGCGACGGTGGCCGGGGGGGAGACGTGGTCGCAGTCGCCGACCCCAGCGTGAGCTCGCTGCAGTCCTATCAGCTCCGGCGCTCGTTCCGGGGCACCGCCGGCGGCGCCGGCGGCGGTTCCCGGCGTCATGGGGCGGACGGGGAGTCGGCGAGGTTGCTCGTGCCCCTGGGCACCTTGGCCTGGGACCTGGACACCGGCCAGCTGCTTGCCGACCTGGTCCAGCCAGGGGCGGCCGCCGTGCTGGCCGCGGGCGGCCGGGGGGGGAGGGGCAATGTCCATTTCGCCACCGCCATCCATCAGGCGCCCCGACGCCGGGAGCTGGGGGAGCCGGGGGTGTCGCGGAAGGTGAGGCTCGAGCTCCGGCTCATCGCCGACGTGGGGATCGTGGGGTTGCCCAACGCCGGCAAGTCGACNNTCGCGGACTATCCCTTCACCACGCTCCGCCCGAATCTGGGGGTAGCGGATCTGGGCTCGGGGCGGTCGCTCACCGTCGCCGATGTTCCGGGGCTGATCGAGGGCGCCCACCAGGGGGCCGGACTGGGCCTCGCCTTTCTGCGCCACCTGGAGCGGACCAGGGCCCTGATCCATCTGGTGGACGCCAGCCTCGGGGAGGCGGCGATCGTTGCCGCCTACCACCAGGTGACCTCCGAGATGGAGCAGCACGACCCGGAGCTTGCCGCCAAGCCGGCTCTGCTGGTGGCCAACAAGTTGGACCTGCTGGAGGAAGGGGAAGGGGCCAGCCTGCTGGCACGACTCTCCGAGTGGATCGGGAGCGCGATTCCGGTGCTGGGGATCTCGGCGGCGACCGGCTTCGGCTGCGAGCGGCTGCTGGAGGTGGTTGGGCAGCTGGCCCGGCGTTCCGGTGAGTGGGGCCAAGCTGATCCAGGGGAGGGCGGCTTCCGCCTCTACCGGGGCCCCCGCGGCCTCAGCCGCGAGTTCGTGGTTCGCCGCGATGAGGGTGGGCTCAGCGTCACCGGCGAGTCTCTGGAGCGCTTGGTCGCGGTCACCGACCTCGACGACGACTCGGCGGTGCTGAGGCTGCAGCGCCAGCTGGTGCGGATCGGCGTAGAGCGGGCCCTGCTGGAGGCCGGCGCCGGGCCGGGCGACGAGGTCCGGATCGGCGAAGAGGTCTTCACCTTCTACCCCGACCCCGCCGCTGGCGCCCCGGGCCTAGGATCAGGGCGGCAGGACTGAACCGGTGTCGAAGTCGCAAGGGACGGCGGTCTTATTCGGGGGCACATTCGATCCGCCCCACCGAGGGCACCTGGCCGTGATCCAGGGCCTGCGGCAGCACACCGGGCTACCGGTGATGGTGGTCCCCACCGGCGTCCCCGGCCACCGAGAGAGGCCTGGCGCTTCGCCGAGGGCCCGCCTGAAGATGATGGAGCTGGCGGTCCGGGGGCTGGCCGACCCCTGTGTGACGGTGGATTCCTCGGAGGTGGAGCGGTGCCAGCCCTCGTTCACCATCGACACCGTGGAGCGGCTTCGCCGCGAAGATCCCAAGATCGAGCTGGTCCTCGCCATGGGGATGGACGTCGCAGAGCGCCTGCCCAGCTGGCGGCAGGTTGGCAGCCTTCTGGGCCAGGTTCGCCTGCTGGTGTTCCGGAGGGCCGGCGTGGAGAGGGCAGGCCCCGCACTGCTGGAGGAGCTCGGCCGTCAGGGCCTCCCCCTCGCCGGCGCTGAGGTCATCTCGCTGCCCACTCCGGAGGTGGACGGGACCGCCATCCGGAGGCGGGTGGCCGCCGGAGAGGACTGCACGGAGCTTCTGCCCCCGGCGGTGTACCGGTACATCCGCAGCCACGGTATCTACGGGTCCAAGCCCGCTCGGGGCTCCGCCTCCAGTGCGGGATAATCGCTGGCGCATGACGCCGCTCCAGCTCAGTCGGCTGCTCGCTGATGCGGCGCTGTCCCGAAAGGCGCGGGCGGTGGTGCGCGTCGACCTGCGGGGCCGAACTACCATCGCCGACTACTTCGTCATCTGCGAGGGCGACACCGACCGCCAGGTTCGGGCGATCGCCGAGGGGATGGCCGAGTCCGCGGGTCGGTCGGGAGTCCACCCACTCTCCCGGGCCGGGCTGGAGGAGGGGTCCTGGGCCTGCCTCGACTTCGACTCGGTGATCGCGCACGTCTTCCTGCCCGGTGAGCGTGCCTACTACGACCTGGAGGGACTGTGGGGCCCGGCCCGCCGGGTGCGTCCACGGCGGGCGGCGCCCGTTCCGGCCGGGACGTGAACTCGGAGCGGCTCCGGCTGGGCTGCTTCGTTCCCCAGGGCTGGCGGGGTGAGTTCCCTGACTCGCTGCAGCCGGGAGCGCGCTGGGAGGCGGCGGTGGGAGTGGCCCGGCGGGCCGAGCACGCTGGCTACGGGGCGGTCTGGGTGTACGACCATCTCCAGTCCCTGGCGGAGGATCCCCCCAGCCCGGTCTTCGACCCCCTCCTGATGCTCTCCACCGTGGCCTGGGCGACATCGCGGATCCGGATCGGGACCATGTGTCTGGCGGTACCCCTGCACCACCCGGCCCGACTGGCGCAGCAGCTGGCCTGTCTCGACGTGATCAGCGCCGGCCGCCTCGAGGTGGGCCTGGGCGCGGGCTCCGACACCGCCGAGGCCGCCACTTTCGGGATCCCGGTCCCGCCGCTCCGCGAGCGGATCTTCGCCTGCGGTGAGGCGGCCGAGCTGCTGCGGGCCTGCTGGAGCCATGAGCACACCAGCTTCGAGGGGCGCTACACGGTCGTCGAGGATGCGCGGGTCCAACCCAAGCCTCTGCAGCGCCCGGGGCCACCGATATGGATAGCCGGTGGGGGGGAGCGACTCACCCTCTGGCAGGTGGCTCGCCATGCCGACGGCTGCAGCCTCTTCGGCCCGCCGGCCAGGGTCGCCCGCAAGCTGGAGATCCTGGGATCGCACTGCCGTGCCGCCGGAAGGAGGCCGGACACCGTCAGGGTGGCGGTGGTGCTGGACTGCCTGGTGGCGGACACCGAGGCCGCCGCCGACCTCCTGGCCGAGCACTTCAACCGCCATGGTGAGGAGCGCCGGGCGTACCGGGCCCGGCGCCTGGTGGGCACTCCGCAGGCCTGCGCGCAGCAGCTTCAGGCGTATCTCGACCTGGGGGTGGCCGACATCTGCTGCCACTTCCCGGACGCGCTCACTTCGGATGGGCTGGAGCGGCTCGCCTCTGCCGTCCTGGGCCCGCCTCCAGCCAGCAGCCGGCTCGCCTAGTCCGGTCCTTAGTCAGTTGGTGAAGGCCAGGAGGGCCTCCACGGGGCTCGGGGGCGGTGAGCGCCCAACCACCTCCCTTGGGGTGGGGGAGCCTCGACCGTGTCGGCCGGAGCGATGGCGAGCCCACCGGCTGCAGTCCTGAGGGCCAGGACGACAGGCCAGCCCGGACCGGGCATGCCCTCCTCGCCGGAAGGCAGCAGCTGATCGATCACCTGCTGCTCCCCCAGCTGGTACACCGCCCGGGCCTCATCCCGCCCAGCCGCTGATCAACCGGCCGGGGCCAGATCGGGCCCTCGACGGCGGGACCGACAGCGGCCCTCGGCGGACCAGGGAGCCGGGGTCTGCCGGGGAGCTCGTGGACCGTCCCGCCGCCGCCTTCGCTCGGCCGCCCTGCTGCCGGGCTCAGCCCGGCCCCGCCTGGCCGACTCGGATGGACCACCACCGGCTTGCGTGGGGGCCGGCTAGCAGAGTCCGTTCCACTTCTTCTGATAGGCCCCGGGGCAGTCGACGTCCATGTTGGCGCGGGCGACCGTGTTGGGAAGGTAGTAGTTGGCCGAATCCCCACTCCCGACCTGGACCACGTCGGCGGGCTTGGTGTACCAGAGCGCGGGCTGGCCGCTGAGGACCGCCTCCATGTAGTACTGCCAGAGCGGCGCTGCGCCGGTGATCCCGGAGGTGACCGACGAGAGGGTCGCGCCGTCCGGGTTGCCCACCCAGGTGGCCGACAGGATCTGCGGGGTCCACCCGAAGGTCCAGTTGTCCTCGATCACGCCCTTCTCCTCAATCCCGTTGGGGTTGGTGAGGTCGGAGGTGCCGGTCTTGACCGCGGCCTGGTGGCCGGTCAGGGTGAGCCCATTGTTCAGTCCGAACTCGGGCTGGCGGTTCTGGTTGCTGGAGAGGATCTCGTTCATGATGTAGGCCACGTCCGGGGGGAGCACCTGGGCTGAGTTGTCAGCCACGTTGTATTGGTAGATGGTCTGATTCCCCTGGATCACCTGGAGGATGGTGGTGGGCTCGTGGAGCACCCCGCCGCTGGCCAGGACCGAGGCGCCGGTCGCCATCTGGACCATGGTCACCCCGATCGCCAGCCCGCCCAAGGTGAGTGCATCGCCGTAGGTGTTCTGGGGGTTGAGCAGGTCGGTGACCCCCATGCGCTCGGCGAAGTTGACCACGTTCTGGAGGCCGGTCATCACCTCCACCTTGACGGCGGGGACGTTGAGCGAGTTGCCCAGGCAGATCTTCAACGCGCAGATTCCGGTGAAGGTGCCCGAGTAGTTGGCGGGCGAGTAACCGTCGATGTCGATGGGCTCATTCAGGATGGGGGTGGTCATGGTGAACTTGCCCGAGGCCAGGGCGGCGCTGTAGGTGAACATCTTGAACGAAGACCCAGGACGCCTGGGGGTGTTGGTCATGTTGATGTCGCCCACCGGCCCGCCGTAGTTGGTGCTGCCGACCATGGCCAGGATCTCGCCGTTGCGGGGGTCCAGCGACAGCAGGGCCGCGTCGCCGATGTTGAAGTCCCTTTGCAGGTAGGCGTCCTCGCTGGGGTTCTGGATGTCGGCGGTGGCCGCCGCCTGGTCGGCGGTGTCGAGCGAGGTGTAGATCTTCCAGCCTCCGGGATTGAGGTAGGCGTCGCCGAACTGGGCCTGGAGCTGACTCTCGGCGTACTCCACGAAGTCGGGATCCTGGACCACCTCGCTGTCCTCCCAGGGATAGAGGGTCAACGGTTCCTTGAAGGCGGCGGTGGCCTGCTTCTCGCTTATGTAGCCGTTCCTGACCATGGCCTGGAGCACCACCTCCTGACGGTCCTTGGCGTAGTTGGCAGGCCCGGTGACCCCCTGGTAGAGCAGGGGGTTGTAGGCGGTGGGGGCGTCGGGGATGCCGGCCAGCATGCTGGCCTGGGCCAGATCCAGCTGGCTGGCGGGGATGTGGAAGTAGAGCTCGGCGGCGCTGCCGATCCCGAGCGCCTGGTTGCCGTAGTTGATCCGGTTCAGGTACATCTGGAGGATGCTGCTGGGTTTGAAGATCCTGGAGATCTCGTAGCCGAGCAGGAACTCCTGGACCTTCCGGGTGATGGTCTTCTGGGGGGTGAGGAAGGAGATCTTGGCCAACTGCTCGGTGATGGTGCTGGCGCCCTGAAGCTGGGTGTGATGGACCACGTCGTTGATCCCGGCCGCGACGATCCGGGGCAGGTCGGCCGAGCTGGTGTCCTGGTAGAAGTGGCGGTCCTCGACCGCCACGGTGGCCTTCACCAGCAGCGGGCTCACCTCCTTCAGGGCCACGTTGACGTGGTGGATTCCCGGCTCGTGGAGGACCGCGAGCAGGGTCCCGTCACTGGCGAGCAGTTCGCTGTCCTGGGGCGGCCCCAGCTTGGGCAGGCCGGCCACGCTGGGCAGGCCCACCTGGAACGCCGCCAGCACGATCATCCCCGCCCCGATCCCGGCGCAGCCCACCAGCACCGCCAGCAGCCCGGCGGTGGCGGTGTTGCGCAGCCAGCGGTGACGCTTCCAGAAACCCGGCTTGGAGCGTCGCCGAAGCTCGCTGCGCCGGCCCTGGCCGACGCGGGTGGATGCACGCTCTCGCGGGGTGACGGTGATTTCCTGCATCAGCTCACGAATTTCGGCCTCGGATCCTCAGACCAGCGATTATGCCAGGCTCCCCAGCTGGCCCCCCCGGGCGAGCTCGGGTCAAGGTCCGGTTACGGGTTGGTGGCGAGAGCCTCACGACCCTGCAAATACGCGTCCGGCCGGGGATGAGTTACGCGGACCCGATGTCAGACTCCGCTCAGCATCCAGTCCGGGAGAGGTTCCCGAGCCATAAGTTGAGCTCATTGACGATGTCCGCAGCCGCCATGGCAGTCGCCACCCCCCAGCGGACCCACATTGGGTTTCCGCCCGTCCCTCAGAGTCCCAAGGAGGCCGGGATCCCGGCCGCGTTCATCGCCGACCTGGTCCTCAAGGCCGTCTACTACAACGGGGCAATGCTGGGCCGGGACGTCGCCCGCCAGGTTTGCCTGCCCTGGAACATCGTCGGCGCCTCCCTCAAGTTCCTCGCCGACGAGGGATACGTCTCCACCACCGGGATCCGGGGCGCCCTGGGGCAGGGCGACTTCGCCGACGGGCTCCAGTACGCCATCAGCCGGGCCGGCCGGGAGCGGGCGAAGGAGCTGATCGACGTCAACCAGTACGCGGGCCCGGCGCCGGTGCCGCTCGAGGTCTACGCGGCCGTGGCTCGTCATCAGGGCCGGAGCAACTACCCGGTCACCCACCAACTGCTGCGCGCGGCCCTCGATCACCTGGT
>PLTL01000394.1:0-5937 GCA_003164475.1 Candidatus Dormiibacterota bacterium
CGTTGTCGCCCACCATCACGATCAGACCGGGCCCCATGATGGCGGCCAGCGTCAGGAGCCGGCGAGACCACGAACGCGGGCGACCGGCTTCCCACGCCGGGACGGTGCCGAGGGCGCCGCGAATCGCATCCTCGGGGGCTGGATCGAAGACCGCTGGGCGCGGTGGCGCGAGCGGGCCTTCCTCCTCTGACATCTCCTGACCTCCTGGCGTGGTTACGAGTGCTCGACGTGCCAGTGCACGCCGGGGAGGCCGCCGCAGGTTTGCCTAGAGGCTCACGGCGTGCGCGACAGATGGCGGGCCAGGCGGTCTACTTGAACCGTCCATGCGCACCTCCATGCCCGGGTGGTCGACACCTCCCCAGGCCGCCTAGGAAACGGTCCGGGCCAGCATCGGGAACCGCGCCGCAGCGCGAGCTTATGCTACCAGGGTGAAGTTGTCCCGAGGTCCCCTGGCCCACCCTCCGCGGCGCCTCGCCTCCGGCTAGCCATGTCCTCCTCTCCCGGCTCACCTACCCGCCGCCCTCGAAGGCGGGTGCGGCGCCTGCTCACCAACCGCTCGGTCCAGACGTCGCTGGTCTCGCTGGCCAAGCTCCGGAATCTCTCGCCGGCCGATGAGGAGGGCCGAGGAGTGGGCCAGCTGGTGGACGTGGTGGTGCGCTGGACCGGCAGCGAGCCGTACCCGCTGGTCACGGGGATAGTGCTGCAGCAGGGGGACCGACAGGTGTTCCAGCCCGTGGCCAACATCCTGCGCCTCGACGGCAGGGGAGTGGTGGTCCGCAAGCTCGATCCGGCCGCCGCCGGCTTCGAGCGCCGCGAGGGCGAACTTCGCCTCGTCCGGGATGTCCTCCGGCGGCAGCTGGTGGATGTGGACGGGGTCAAGGTGCTCCGAGCCGAGGACCTCTTCCTGGCGCCGGTTCTCGGTCGCCTTCGACTGGTGGCCGTGACCGGCGGACCGAGCCCCTGGTGGGCGCGACGGGGACCGGGCGCCGCGGTCGGGCGCCGCCGGCTCGTCGACTGGTCGGCGGTCCACCCGTTCGGCGACCCCGGTTCACAACTGCGGTTGCATGTCCCCCACGAGGGCCTGCGGCGGCTCCACGCCGGCGAGCTCGCCGACCTGCTCGAGGAGCTTGATCAGCCGGCCCGCGATGAGTTGACGACGGCCCTGGACCCCGGGGCGGTCGCGGACGCGCTCGAGGAAATGGAGGCGGAGCGGATCGAGGACATCCTCCGCGACGCCCCCCCCAGGCGGGCCGCCGAGCTCATCTCGGCCATGGAACCGGACGAGGCCGTCGACGCCCTCCGAGACATGGAGCGCGCCGAGGCCGACGCCATACTGGCCCACGTGGCGCCCGAGGTCGCGCGCCAGCTCACCGACCTGCTCGGGTATCCGGAGACCATGGTGGGCGGGTTCATGACCACCGCGTTGGCCAAGGCCGCCCTGACGGCCACCGTGGCCGATGTCCGCCGCGAGCTGGCTGCCCAGAGAGCCCACAGTGCCGACATCGATTCCGTGGCGGTGGTCGACGAGAACGGCCGGCTGGTCGCCGACCTCCCCCTGTTTGACCTGCTGGTCGCCGACGACAGCACGGCACTCAGCGAACTGGTGCCGGACTCGCGCCCGGTGACCATCCACCCAGAGGCGTTCCTCGACGAGGTGGTCACCAGCCTCACCGAGGCCAGAGCCTCATCGGTGGTCGTCGTCGACCCTGAGGGCAGGCCCATGGGCCGGGTGCTCGCTGACGACGTGATCGATGCGCTCAAGGAAGGCGGGCTGAGGCTCAAGCTGCCCTGGCTCTTCCACTGAGGGCCGAGCAGGCCGTGGCTTGCGGCCGGCCGGGCAGGTGGGCCGGCCGGATATCCTGGGCTCGGAATGGCTTTCGACCAGATGGCTGACTTTGAGCGCGCCCTCGTCATAGTGGCCCATCCCGACGACGCTGAGTTCGGAGCCGCCGGCACGGTCGCACTCTGGGTGGACCGCGGCGTCGAGGTCGACTACGTGATCTGCACCGACGGAGCCGCTGGTGCCGCCGACCCCGACATCGACACCTCCAGGCTGCCCGCGATCCGCCAGGAGGAGCAACGGCAGGCGGCCGATATCCTGGGAGTGAAGGATGTCGTCTTCCTGGGACACCCCGACGGCGGGCTCCGGGCCAGCGACGAGCTCCGCCGCGAGCTGGTCCGCCTGATCCGACGCTACCGGCCCGATCGGGTCATCTGCCAGAACGCGGTGCGCAACTACGCCAGCCTCTACGGCAACCACCCCGACCACCTCGCCGCCGGCCGGGCCGCGATCGAGGCGATCTACCCCTATGCCCGGAACCCCCTCGCCTTCCGGGAGCTGCTGGCTGAGGGCCTGGAGCCCCACTCGGTGCGCGAGGTGCTGGTCTCCGGCACCGACTCCCCCGACTACTTCGTGGACGTCGCCACCACGCTGGAGCGGAAGTTTGAGGCCCTGGCGTGCCACCGCAGCCAGCATCCTGCCGGCCAGGACCCGCGTCCTCGGGTCCTCACGCGAATGGCCCAGGCGGGTGAGGCGCAAGGGATCGCCTACGCGGAGTCCTTCCGCCGGCTGAGCAGCCAATAGGCTGGTGTCCAAGCGCACCGTCACCGTCCTGCACGGCGACCAGACCGGCGAAGAGTTGCTCATCGAGGCGCTGAGAATCCTGGAGGTGCCCGCGCTGGCCGCACACCTCACCTTTGAGCATGTCGATCTCAGCCTGGCGGCCCGACGCGCCAGCGGCAACGAGGTTGTCCACCGGGCGGCCCGCCTGATGCGGGCGAGCGGCCTCGGGCTCAAGGCGGCCACCGTGACCCCTGAGGGGCTGGACGAGGTGAGCAGCGCCAACGCCATCCTCCGGGCCGAGTTGGGCGGGGATGTCATCGTCCGCACCGGGCGGCGCATCCCTGGGGTTGCTCCCCTGGGGGGCGTGCATGCTCCGATCACGGTGGTCCGGATGGCGGTCGACGACGCCTACGGGGCGCTGGAGTGGCGGGTCGGTCGGGGTCCTGACGAACTGGCCTACCGCACCACCAAGATCGGCCGGGAGCACTGCCTACGGGTGGTCGAGTACGCCTTCAACGATGCCGCACGCACCGGGGCCACCGTCTTCGGAGGCCCCAAGTTCACCGTCTCCCGAGTCTACGAGGGGATGCTCAAGGAGGAGATGGACGCGGCTGCTCTGCGCCACCCGTCGGTCGCCTACGAGCCCCACCTGATCGACGCTACCTTCGCCCTGATGCTGACCCGTGACGACGCCCTGGTGATACCGGCCCTCAACCGCGATGGCGACATCCTCTCCGACCTGGTGCTGGCCCTCTTCGGGACCCTGGCCGGAAGCGAGTCGCTCCTCATCGGTTTCGAGGATGCCGTCCATCCCCAGGTGGTCATGGCCGAGGCCCCCCACGGAACAGCCCCGGCGCTGGAGGGGCGCGACATCGCCAACCCCATGGCCATGATCCTGGCCGCAGCGGCGCTGCTGGAGCACTCCGGCGACGCCCCCCTTGCCCGGTGCGGCGGGGCGGTCAGGGCGGCGACTATGAAGGCGGTCTTCGACGGGGTGCGTACCGCCGACCTGGGCGGGCAGGCCCGCACCGGGGAATTCACCACGGCGGTCCTGGAGCGGCTCCAGGTCTGACCCTGCACCTTGGGGGGACCAGGTGATCTCCTCCGGGCTGGGTATACTCGGGTGGAGGAAGAGATGGACATCTTGGCGTTCCTGAGAGAGAGAGCCGGAGCCTTCCGCTGCCCCATGTGTCGCCGCTCCTTGGCCGACTGCAAGCTGAGGCAGCTCGACCACGAGGGCCCCAAGTATACAGTCGAGGTGACCTGTCGCAACTGCGAGCTGGCCTTCCTGGTGGCGCTGGAGTTGGCCAACAGCGACGTGGTGGAGGCCGAGAGGGACGGTGAGCAACCTGAGCTGGTAGCCGGTGCCGCCCCTCGGGGGGACCCCATCTCCAACGACGAGTTGCTGGAGCTTCACCGAGCGCTGAGCCGCCACTCCGGCCTGATCACCGACCTGCTCCAGGAGAGAGCGGACGGCTGACGCCCCTGGCTTCGGGCTGCTCTCGGCGCCCATCTACCTCGACCACGCCGCCACCACGCCGATCCGAGCCGAGGTGCTGGAGGCGATGGCTCCGGCGCTGGTCCAGAGCTTCGGCAACCCGTCCAGCGTTCACAGCGTCGGTCGGGCAGCGAGGGCGCTCGTGGACACCGCTCGAGATCGGCTCGCCGGGGTGCTCCACGCCCGTCCTCGGGAGATCGTCTTCACCGGTGGCGGCAGCGAAGCCGACAACCTGGCTCTGCGGGGCGTGAGTCGCCGGGCGAGCCGGAAGGGAAGCCACCTGATCGTGTCCGCGGTCGAGCACGAGGCGGTCCTGGAGACCGCGCGGGACCTCGAGCAGTTCGGCTGCGAGCTCACGGTTCTTCCCGTCGACCGCTCCGGGCGGGTGCGGTGCCAGGACCTCGCGGCCGCGCTCCGACCCGACACCGTCCTGGTCTCGGTGATGCTGGCCAACAATGAGGTGGGTACCGTCGAGCCAGTGCAGGAGCTGGCGGCTCTGGTCCATGAGCGCTCCCAGGCCGTCTTCCACACCGACGCCACCCAGGCCCTGGGCAAGCTGTCGGTCGATGTCAGTGAGCTGGGGGTGGACATGCTCACCATCTCAGCCCACAAGGTCTGCGGGCCCAAGGGGGTGGGGGCCCTCTATGTCCGCCACGGGGTTGAGCTCGACCCGATCATCACCGGGGGCGGTCAGGAGCGGACCCGACGCTCGGGCACCGAGAACGTGCCCGGGATAGTCGGCCTTAGCGTTGCCGCCGAGCTGGCGGATGCGGAGCGGACCTCAGAGATGGCCCGCCTGGGCGGGCTGGCGGCCCGACTCGGCCAGCTGGTCCAGGCCGGGGTTCCCGATGCCCTCGCCACCGGGGCGCCTCCAGGGCAACGGCTCCCTAACTTCGTGACGTTCGCCTTTCCCGGAATCGAGGGTGAGCTTCTCCTGCTCCGGCTCGACCGGGCCGGCCTCTGCGCCTCGGCGGGCTCGGCCTGCACCAGCGGCTCGATCGCGCCATCCCATGTTCTGCTGGCCATGGGCTTTTCCCCGGGGTTGGCGTCCGCCCACCTGCGGCTGACGCTGGGCCGGAGCACCACCGCCGCGGAGGTAGAGCGAGCGGGACAGCTGATCTCGAGAGAGGTGGCGGCCCTGGGCCAGGCCCCCGCCTAGACCTGCCCAGCCAGGGGCCGCCTCGATCAGAAGCCCCGGCCCCGGGCCGGGTCTGGCTAAAATAGGTGCGTGCAAGTCGGATTACTGGGCCAGGACCCGGTGGCGATGCGGATCTCTTCAAGGGCCCACTACGGGCTGCGGATGATGACCGAACTGGCCAAGTCACACGGCGGCCCGCCCCTCAGCCTGGCCGAGATCGCCCGTCGGGAGAGCATGCCGCTCGCCTACCTTGAGCAGCTGGTGGCCCCGCTGCGCCGGGCCGGTGTGGTCGAGGGGACCAGGGGCCTCCACGGTGGCTACCGGCTAGCGCGACCCCCAGGGGATGTAACGGTTCTTGAGATCGTGGAGCTCATGGAAGGCCCGGTAGTACCGGTCGAGTGCCTGGCCGAGGGCTACCGGCCGGGTTCCTGCGGCCGGGAGCCTGAGTGTCTCAGCCGCCCGCTCTGGGGCAGGCTGCAGCAGGCGGTCAGGGCAATCCTGGGCGGGACCACCCTGGCAGACCTGATGCGGGAGCCGTGGCCGGCCGAGCCGGGGAGCCCGGTCGCGCGGGCCGACCTGGGCCGCCAGGTGGGACAAACCGTCGGTGTCTGACTCGGTGGGCGAGTCTGCGCGGCTCGAGATCCGCGCGCTGGAGGTCCAAGTCGAGGGCAAGCAGATCCTCTCGGGGATCGACCTGTCCATCCCCCGGGGGGAGGTGCACGCCCTGATGGGCCCCAA
>PLTL01000394.1:5978-6923 GCA_003164475.1 Candidatus Dormiibacterota bacterium
TGACCACCGTCAACTTCCTCCGGGCTGCGCTCAAGGGCCAGGGCAAGGAACTGCCCGCGCGCCAGTTCCTGGACCTGATCAGGAAGGAGGTGGCGGCTCTCAAGATGGACCCGTCCTTCATGTCCCGGTACATCAACGACAACTTCTCGGGTGGCGAGAAGAAGCGCATGGAGATAGTCCAGCTGGCAGTTCTCCGTCCCGAGATGGCCATCCTGGACGAGACCGACAGCGGCCTGGATGTTGATGCCCTGAGGACCGTGGCCGACGGCGTCAACCGGGTGCGGCGTGACGGGATGGGGATTCTGATCATCACCCACTACCAGCGCATCCTCGACTACGTGGTCCCCGACCGGGTGCACGTCATGGCCGCAGGCCGGGTGGTCGCCTCCGGCGGCGGGGAGCTGGTCGACCGCATCGAGAAGGATGGATACGACCCCATCCTGCGCGAGGCGGGCGTGGAGCAGGGAGTGGCGGCGGTGTCCGCGGGCTCTCCGGGGTAAAATACCCGAAAGCAGGTCTGATTTATCTCCCCCGGTGGGGTTTGCGAGGGAAGTCGAGATGGCAGTTGCGGCGAAGGACCTGACCAAGGACTACAAGTACGGCTTCAACGACGGCGACGAGTTCGTCTTTCGCTCGGAACGAGGCCTCTCTCCGGAGGTGGTGGCTGACATCTCCCGGCGCAAGGGCGAGCCCAGCTGGATGCTGGAGTTCCGGCTCAAGGCCCTGGAGCACTTCCGTCAGCGACCGATGCCGACCTGGGGGGCTGACCTCAGCGGGATCGACTTCGACGACATCTACTACTACGTGCGCCCGGCCGAGGAGCAGGGCCGCACCTGGGACGAGGTCCCCGAGGGGATCAAGCGCACCTTCGACCGGCTCGGGATCCCCGATGCGGAGCGAAAGTTCCTGGCCGGGGTCTCGGCCCAGTACGAGAGCGAGGTGGTC
>PLTL01000368.1 GCA_003164475.1 Candidatus Dormiibacterota bacterium
TGCGCTCGGCCAGCGGCGCGTAGATGTCCATGGTCTCCTGCGCGATTCGCCGCTGCCGCTCTTCCGGGAGGGCGGCGATGGTGCGCATGTTGTGCATGCGGTCAGCCAGCTTGATCAGCACCACCCGCAGGTCCTCGGCCATGGAGATCAGCATCTTGCGGATGTTTTCGGCCTGGACCTGGGCCTGGCTGTGGAGCTTGATCCGGCCCAGCTTGGTCACCCCGACCACCAGCTTCTCCACCGTGGCCCCGAACTCCTCGCGGATCTGGTCCGCCCCCACCGGCGTGTCCTCGACCACGTCATGGAGAAGCGCCGCCACCAGGGCGTCGGTGTCCAGATGGAGGTCGGCCAGCAGGACCGCCACCGCTAGAGGGTGAGTGATGTACGGCTCGCCGGAGAGCCGCATCTGGCCCTCGTGGGCTCGTTCAGCTACGCGGTAGGCCCGCTCCAGCGTGCCGACCTCGTTCTCGCCCAGGTAGCTGAGGTGTGGAAGCAGGTCGGTGAACTGCATGCCCAATTGAGCCATTCTAGATCGGGCTGTCCATCTCGCCCCGGGCCGGGGCCCTCCCGTGCCACCACCTGCCCAGGGCCCCATGCCGCAACCGGGCCTACGTGGGACGGGGCCCAGCGCCGACCGCTCCAGCCAGGGCTCGGAACCGGCGCGGGAGTGCCAACTCCGACCCGCAGCCTTCAAGACCAGGGCCGCGCTCTCCAGCAGATGTCACCGCGAGACGTGCTGGCGGACGGCCCGCGGTCCGGTGGGCCCGGGGCTACCCTCAGGGAGCTGGGCGTGGCGGGTACCCGGCGACGCCCTCCAACCGTCACTCGGCCAGCAGCTCGCCCCTGGCCTTGGTCAGGGCCTCCAACTCTTCGGCGCTGACCTGAGGGGGCCGGAGGCCCATCTCGTCGATGGCGTGGACCACCAGACCTCCCACCAGAGCCCGCAGGGCGTACTTGTGGTCGGCCGGGACCACGTACCACGGCGCCCACGCGGTGGACGTGGCGCTCAGGGCCTCCTCGTAGGCGGCCTGGTACTCGTCCCAGCGCCCCCGCTCGGCGAGATCCCCGGCGGAGAATTTCCAGTACTTGGCGGGGTCGGCCAGGCGCTCCAGGAATCGCTTCTTCTGCTCCTCGCGGGAGACGTGCAGGAAGACCTTCACGATCCGGGTGCCCTCGCGGTGGAGGTGGTGCTCGAAGGCGTTGATGTCCTCATAGCGGTGCCGCCAGACGACCTCCGCCGGGGCCGCGCCCGGGACGGCACGCCCATGGGCCAAGAGTTCCGGGTGCACCCGGACCACCAGGACCTCCTCGTAGTAGGAGCGATTGAAGATTCCGATCCGCCCTCGTTGCGGGAGTGCCTTGCTGCAACGCCAGAGAAAGTCGTGGGCGGCCTCCTCGACCGAGGGCTGCTTGAAGGCCTCCACCTGGCAACCCTGGGGATTGACCCCCGACATGACGTGCTTGATGACGCCGTCCTTGCCGGCGGCGTCCATGGCCTGGAGGACGACCAGCAGGGCGTAGCTGCCACTCGCCCAGAGCAGCGCCTGAGAGGCCGTCAGCTCGTCGACGAAGGATTGCAGGTCCTTCGCGGCCACCTCCTTGCGGGTGCCCTTGTCAGCCCCCAGCCAGCCGGCGGTGATGCCACGGGTGCTCCGGCGATCCAGGGAGGCCCGTCCCCCGGGGCGGACCGCTAGCTCCTCTATGACAGCCTTGTCGAGCTTCATGTCTCGCCCTCCTCATCTTCCGTGACGCGTCATGCCTTCCCGGCGGCGCCCGGCACCAACTAAGTGTGACGCGGAAGGAGACCGCCTCCCCGCGCCCCAGCCGCATGGGTCCGGCCGTCTTCTGGGGGCCGGCCGGAGAACCCGACCCAGGCGGAGGCGTTGCACCCAGCAGAACAGACTCCGGGCGGGCTTCACCGCGACCAGGCCCACCTGCCCGGCTCCGGCTGCGGCCGCGGAGGTGCCTCAACTGGCAGTCCACGAAGAGCCGGCGGCGGACGCTGCCGGTCACGCGGGGGGCAATGCCCCTGCAGCTGCGCGCCGGGACTCCGAAACCGCGGTGTCCATTTGCGGCGGGCATTTCCGCCGCCGAGCTCGTCCGCTCCGCCCGCCCTCCCGACGGCCGCGGCTAGAGCCGCATGGTCCCCTGGCCCAGATAGCGGACATGAAACGCCAACGCCTCATCCAGGAGATGCGGGGTGTGCTTGCCGGACGGCGACCGGAGCGCCCGCTCGAAGTAGTCGGTGAGAAGTGGCTTGAAGTCGGGGTGGGCGCATCGCTCGATGATCAGCCGGGCTCGCTGCTTGGGTGAGAGGCCGCGCAAATCGGCGAGCCCCTGCTCGGTGACGATCACGTGGGTGTCGTGCTCGGTGTGGTCCACGTGGGAGACCATGGGCACGATCGTGGAGATGGTGCCTCCCTTGATCACCGAAGGGCTCATGAAGAACGACAGGTAGGAGTTGCGAGCGAAGTCGCCGGAGCCCCCGATCCCGTTCTGAATCCGGGTGCCCATGATGTGGGTGGAGTTGACGTTGCCGTAAAGATCGGCCTCGATCATGGCATTCATGGAAATGACGCCGAGACGGCGGATGATGCCGGGATTGTTGGAGATGTCCTGGGTGCGGAGGACGATGGAGCGGCGATAGTTGCGGAGGTCGCCGTAGACATGCTTGATCATCTCCGGACCGAGCGAGAAGGCGGTGGCCGAGGCCGAGGTCATTTTGCCGGAGTTGATGAGGCCGATCATGCCGTCTTGAATCACTTCGGTGTAGGCGGTGAGGTTCTGGAATTTTCCCTGTTCGAGTCCGAAGAGCACGGCGTTTGCGATGTTTCCGACACCGGACTGGATGGGCAGAAGATCGGCGGGCATGCGACCCTTCTTGACCTCCCATTCAAAGAATTCGAGGATGTGGCCGGCGATCTTCCGGGAGATTTTATCCGGCTCCTTGAAGGCGGTGT
>PLTL01000148.1 GCA_003164475.1 Candidatus Dormiibacterota bacterium
CTGCCGCCTGCGCAAGCCCCCACTTCGACGACGTGCCCCACCGGCAGCCTGCACGGTGGCTGCGGAGCACGCCGCCGCGTGACCAGCCGGCGAGCGTGCTGTAACGATCTCGCCCCGGCCGGGGGAGGGCAGGCCTGCGGCCTCAACAATCTCGGACTACACACCATGAGCTTCTGGCTTCCGGTCCTGGAGGGGCTTGTCCTCGAGGCAGTCCTGCTCGGGCTGGCGGGTTTCACGGCGTACCGCGCGGGATGCGCACTGCTCCCAGATTCGGCGGCTCTGTTGGAGCGGATCGGGTTCGCCGGGCTGGTGGGGATCACCGGGTGGGTTGCCCTGCTCCAGCTCCTCGGCCTGATCGGCGTCCTCTGGCTCCCGGTCGTGATCGCCTGCCTCGCCGCCCTGGCCGGGGTGAGCTGGCGCCTTCTCCCGGCACCGGCCACGCTGGGGCACTCCACGTCGCCGGTGGCCTGGGGTTGGGTGGCGGTGGCCGTCCCCTTCACGGTGCTCGCTGTGGTCGAGGTGCTCTGGGCGGCGCCGGGCACCAGCAGCTACGACAGCCTCCACTACCAGATCGTCAACGCGGCCCACTACCTCGACAGCGGCACCATCCGGAGCCTGCCCTTCGCACAGCCGGGAGACAACACCGGCGCGGCACCGGGGAATGGCGCGCTGCTGCTGCTCGCGGTCATGCTCCCCTTCCGCAACGCCGGTCTGGTCGCCCTCCCCAATCTCCTCTGCGCTGGGCTCCTGATTGCGATCAGCGCGCTGCTCTCGCGCGAGCTGGGGCGCGGGGCCTGGGCGGGCGCGGTCGCCGGGCTCGTGCTGGTCACCACGGTCTGCTTCTTCGAGACACAGGTGCGATCGGCGTACGACGACGCGGTCGGCCTTCTCGGCCTGATGGCCGCGATGCTATGCGGCCTGCGAGCCGCGCGGACGCGGGAGCGTCTCACCCTGCTGCTCGCAGGGACGTGCGTCGCGCTGGCGGTCGGGACCAAGGGAACCGACATCCTTCCCGGGGTGGTGGTGGCTGGCGTCGTCCTCTGGGCAAACCGGGAATGGTGCGGCGGCCGCTGGGCTCTCGGCTTCCTGGCCGCGGCCCTCAGTCTCTCGACCGCCTGGTACGCGCGTGCCTGGATCATCACCGGTGATCCGCTCTTTCCCCAGACCATCCGCCTCGGTTCCACCGTGCTCTTCTCAGGGCTCAGCGGCAGCGCCGCCGCCTACAGCGGGTACGCCCAGACCCTGGCCGGTGCCGTCGTCTCCGGAGGGTGGGCGGCCGTGCCACGGTGGCTGGGGCCCGCCGTCATCAACTTCGGGGTGTCCCTGGCGGCGCTGGTCGCCTGCCCGGTGGTGGCGGCGCGGTGCCGGGGGCCGATCCGCCTCGTCGCGCTCGCCACCGCGGGGTGCGCCGTCGCCGACGTGGTGACCCCCTTCACCGGCTCGCCGCTGCCCTCCCAACTCACCGGGGCGCTGCGCTTCCTGCTCCCGGCAGTCGCCTTCGGTGTGGTGGCACTGGCCGCCGCGCTGCCCGAGCGCTGCTTCCGGCTCTCCGCATGCCTTGCCCTGGGGGTTGGCGCCGTCCTCCTGATGGACGTCGAGTGGACCAACTTCTTCGTCTCCATCCCGCTTCTGGTGGTGGCCGTGATCGGGACGTTGGCCGTCCTCGGCGGCATCCCGGTGAGACAGGCCCTCCGCCGGGTCGCCGGCCGGACCCCCGCCCGCGGGGCTGCCGCGTGCGCCGTGGTCGCGCTGGCGATCCTCGCCACCGCGCATCTCCAGCCGTCGACAGCTCCGACCCCCGTGGCCCAGGCCCTGGACGCCGCCGGCAACCAGAACGCTCCGGTGGTGGTCATGGATGTCGGCGACGTGGCAACCCTTCTCGGCCCGCACCTCGATGTCGACATCGTCGCGGCGGGGGAGGGCCCAGTCGGTGCCGAGCGTCCGATCCGTAATTCCGCCGACCTCACCCGCAGCATCGAGGCGCTCCACCCCGCCGCGGTGGTGGTCGGCAGCCTCGCCGAGTTCAACGTCATGCCCTCGGGCTGGGCGCCTCCTGCGACGTGGCATCTGATCGGCTACGAGGGCGGTTCCGCCGTCTACGCACCCTGAGTTCGGAGCACCGCCGCCTTCCGACCCTGGTTCGACCGCCTTCGCGGTGACCGCCCGGCGAGCGTGTTGTAACGATCTCGCCCCGGCTGGCCGCAGCCGGTCGGAGGACCTAAACAATCTCGGACTGAGAAACCATGAGCTTCTGGCTGTCTGATCTGGAAGGGCTTGGTCTCCAAGCCATCCTGTTCGGACTGGTCGGATTCACCGCATTCCGAGTGGGCTGTGCCCTGCTGCCCGATTCGGCCGATCTCCTGGAACGGATCGGGTTCGTTGGCCTTGTCGGGGTCATGGGATGGCTTGCCCTGCTCCAGGTCCTCGGCCTGCTCGGCGTCCTCTGGCTCCCTGTCGTGATCGCCTGCCTCGCTGTGAGCGCGGGTGTGAGCCGGCTCTTGCTTTCACCTCCCCGCAAGCTGCGATGGTCAGGATCACCCGTACCCTGGGGCGTGGTGGCTGTCGCTGTCCCGGTTGCTGCGCTCGCAGTTGTCGAGACGCTATGGAGTCCGCCCTCCTTCACCTTCAGCTTTGACACCCTCCACTACCACATCGTCAACGCCGCTCAGTACCTTGACAGCGGCTCCATCAGGAGCCTGCCCTTCGCCCAGCCCGGCGACAACACCGGGGCAGCACCGGGCAACGGCAGCCTGTTGTTGCTCGCCGTCATGCTCCCGTTTCACACCGCGGCTCTCGTCGATCTGCCCAATCTCCTCTGTGCAGGTCTCCTGGTTGCCATCACCGCGTTGCTCACTGGTGCACCCTCTTCTTG
>PLTL01000143.1 GCA_003164475.1 Candidatus Dormiibacterota bacterium
ACTTACCGGCGTTGTAGTACTAGGAGCCCACGCCAGTGCCTGACCTCAACTCTCCCCAGCCCTCTCCGGTCAGATTCCTTCCTGACGGAACGACACCCCCAGGGTCAGATTCCTTCGTGATGGACAACGCCCCCGGCGTGACCTCCGAGAAGCATTCCCAATTGGCGGCGATCTTCAGGCCCTTGCGCTCCGCTTCCTGTGCTCCATCACCGGCCTCTGCCGTCGGATCCCCATCACCGCTCCAAGGCGAAGAGCCAGGGCCGGTCACTGACCGTATCGGTCACACGCCGGATAGCAGCGTGCCGGTCTCCCCGCAAGGGTCAAGATCGGTGCGATTCTGACCCCTGCCCGCGTTATATCAGCGGCGGGATCCGTGGCACCATGGTGATCGATAACGAGAACGGGATCCCGTGGGTCTGCGGGTTACGTGGACCATCCGGAGCGGGGCCAAGTGGAACGATGGGCAACCCTTCACCGCCCACGACGTCGTGTACACCTTCAACCTCATGGCGAAGTACGCCGCCCTGGGCCTCAATGCTCTCATGTCGGCGAACGGTGGGCCCATCACCAGCGTCACGCTCAGCGGGACCAACCAGGTGGTGATGAGCTTCAACACCAACGGCCCGCCGTACTTCTACTACATCGCTGACCAGACCCCGATCGTGCCCCAGCACATCCTCCAGAACATCCCTGCCTCCCAGCTGTCCCAAAACAGCTGGCAGGACCTCAACCCGGTGGGAACCGGTCCCAACACGGTGACCAACTGCTTCGAGCCGCGCTGCCCGAAGGCCATGCCCCAGTGTGCTGCGGTGCGTGCTCCCGATCTCTACACCATCGGTCTCTCGCAGGTTCGCTGCCTGCTCTACGCCGGCGATGTGAGCCCGGCGCCGAGTCCGGAGCCGCTGGCGGTGCAGCAGCCATGAGCAAGCTTCCCGGACGAGAGCCGGTTCCCTCCGAGCCGGGCCCCGCCGGCGCACCGAGGACCGGCGCGATCGGTGGCGGCAACGGAGCCGCGCCGGGTGGGGACGGCGTCGCCATGCCGGCCCTGGCGGTGCACCGAGCCGATAGGAGCGAGCCGGAAGAGGGGTGCTGCTCGAGACCGACGGCCTGACCCGGCACTTCCAGCTGGGCGGTCTCTTCTCCCAACGCACCCTCCACGCCGTCGACGACCTGAGCATCACCATCCGACCCGGGGAGATCGTTGCCCTGGTCGGCGAGAGCGGGAGCGGCAAGAGCACGGTGGCGCGCCTCCTCGCCCGGCTCTACACGCCCACCCGGGGCAGCATCGTCTTCCGCGGCCGGCCGTTGCAGAGCCTGCGCTCGCGTCGGGATGTGCTCTGGTACCGCAGCCAGGTCCCGATGGTCTCCCAGGACCCCAACAGCTCGCTCAACCCGGTGTTCCGAGTCTCCCACGGGGTGGCCCGCAACCTCCGGCTGCACCGCAGGGAGCTGGACGCCAGGGGGCACCGTGATGAGATGCTGCGTGTCTTCGACGCGGTCGGCCTCACCCCTGCGACCGAGATGCTGCACAAGTTCCCCTACGAGATGAGCGGCGGCCAGCGCCAGCGGGTCGGCTTCGGCCAGGCTCTGGCACTCCGGCCCCGCCTCATCCTGGCCGACGAGCCCGTCTCCATGCTTGACGTCTCGATCCGGGCAGGGCTTCTCAACCTGATGGCCGAGCTGCGCGAGCGCGAGCAGGTCTCCATCCTCCACATCACCCACGCCCTTGCCAGCGCCCGTTACGTCGCCGACCGCGTCCTGGTGATGTACGGCGGTCACCTGGTGGAGAGCGGCCCTACCGAGGTCGTGCTCTCCCGCCCCAAGCACCCCTGCAGGCAGCTCCTGCCCTCGGCGGTCCCCGACCCCCGCGAGATCGTGGCTCTCGCCGCCGAGTCCCAGGATGCCAGGGAGCCGCCCAAGGTCATCAACCCTAGCGAGGGTTGCCGCTTCCGGTGGCGCTGCCCGATGGCGGTGGAGGAGTGCCACCGGGTGACCCCACGCCTGCGCCCCGTGGGCTCGGTCCACGAGGCCGCCTGCCACGTGGCCACGCCGGACACCGATGCGGCCGCACCGCTCGAACCCGCAACGTCCAGCCATGGTTGAGAGCCTGGCGTCCGCGTCGCCGGCCGCGATCGAGGCCGGTGGTCCCGGTTCGCGCGTCCCGGTGAGCTGGTGGCAGGTCCAGTCCTCTGCGGTGGCGGGAAGTGACGGGGAGCCCGTGTCGCGACCCGGCTACTCCGCCTCCGATTGGCATCTGGCACCGGCCCGGTCGACGGTGCTGGCGGCTCTCGTCGGCAACGGTCTCCACCCCGAGATCCTGCACGGCACCGCGATGCGAGATGAGACGGACCCGGGGACGTTCCAGGTGCCGTGGTGGTTTCGGACCACCTTCACGGTGGGCGTTGCCGGGCGCACCACCGTGCTCCTGCACGGGGTCATCCCCGCTGCCGACCTCTGGATCAACGGCACCCGGGTGGCCGATCGCTCGGAGATCTCCGGGGCCCACCCGACGTACCGCTTCGAGGTCGATGACCTACTCCTCCCCGGCGCCAACACCCTCGCGTTGCTGGTCCCACCCGCCGACCCCATGCGGGACCTCGTCATGGGCTGGCTGGACTGGAACCCGTGGCCCCCTGACAACAACATGGGAGTGTGGCGCGATGTCGTCATCGCCCGCAGCGGCGACGTCCGCCTCTCCGACCCGCATGTCACCGCGGCGCTCAGCTCCGCGATGGACAAGGCCGAGCTCACCGTCACCGTGATAGCGGAGAACCTCTCCTCCCGTTCCCTGCGCACCAGCCTGGCCGGGGTGATCAGCGGCCACCCCGAACCGGTGAGCTTCGACCGGGAGCTGACCCTCGGCCCCGGGGAGCGGAGCACGGTGGCTTTCCGCGCCGCCGAAACACCCTTGCTTCGGCTCGCCGAGCCGCGTCTCTGGTGGCCGGCTGAGCTCGGCGCCCCTGCCCTGCACCACCTCGGTATCACCGCCTCCGTGGACGGCGAGCTGAGCGACCAGGTGGATACTGACTTCGGGATCCGGCAGGTGCGCAGCGAGCTCGCCCCAGGCGGGGGACGGCGCTTCTCGGTCAACGGCCGGCCTCTGCAGATCCGCGGTGGAGGCTGGTGCCCCGACATCCTGCTACGCCACGACGTGCAGCGCATCTCCGACGAGATGGCTTATGCCCAGGGCATGGGCCTCAACACCATCCGGCTGGAGGGCAAGCTCGAGAACCCTGAGTTCTACGACCTCGCCGATGGGATGGGTCTGATGGTGCTGCCCGGCTGGGAATGCTGCAACAAGTGGGAAGCCCACGCCGGCACCGGCGGAGTGGAATGGGACGAGAGCGACCACACGCTGGCCCGGCGATCCATGGCCAGCACGGCGGTGCTGCTGCGTAACCACCCCTCCGTGCTCGGCTTTCTGATCGGCAGCGACTTCGCTCCACCCGAGCCTCTTGCCAGCGCCTACGTGAGCGAGCTCGGCGCGGCCGGCTGGGACCTGCCTATCCTCTCCTCCGCAGCCAGCGATTGGAATAACCCGGAGGCCTACGGCCCCGGGAAGCCCACCACCTCGACCGAGGCGGCGGGTGAGTCCGGGCTGAAGATGTGGCCGTACGACTGGGTGCCCCCGGTCTACTGGTTCTCGACGCGCTTCGGGGGGGCGCACGGCTTCTCCAGCGAAAGCAGCGCCGGCCCCGTGATCCCCCGCCTGCCCAGCCTCCACCGGATGCTGACCCCCGCCGAGCTGGAGCAGCTGTGGGCGGCACCGGACGCGCCGCAGTACCACTCGGGGCGGGGCGACGCCTTCGGCAACCTGTCGGTCTTCAACCGCGCCTTGTCGGCCCGCTACGGGCCACCGACGAGCCTCGAGGACTACGTGCGCAAGGCGGAGCTCGTCAACTACGAAGGAGTCCGGGCCCAATTCGAGGCGTATGGCGGTCGGTGGGACGCCGATGAGCCGGCCACCGGCCTCATCTACTGGATGCTCAACGCGGCCTGGCCGAGCCTTCTCTGGCAACTCTACGACCGCTACCTCGACCCCGCTGCGGCCTACTTCGCGGCTCGCAAGGCTCATGAGCCACTTCACGTGCAGTACGCGTACGACACCGGCGAGGTGGTGGTGGTCAACCGCAGGACGTCTCCGTCGGAGGCACTCAGGGTGAGGGTCCGAGTGCGCGATCTCACGGGGCGTGTGCGCCTCGACGACCTGCGGATGCTGCCCGGTGTCGCCGCCGGAAGCAGTGCCTCGACCGGCCCGGTGATCCTCCCGGAGAGCGTCAGCACCACCTACTTCCTCGAGCTGGAGCTGCGCCGGGGGCGGGAGCGGCTGAGTCGCAACGTCTACTGGCTGTCCACCATCCCCGACGTGCTGGATTGGGAGAAGACCACGTTCCAGCTCACCGAGACCGCCTCCTTTGCCGACCTCCGTGGCCTGCAGAGCCTTCCCTGCGCCACCGTGGAGATCCAAGTCGGCGGTGGGGGGATGGAAGGAGCGGCCCTGGCACGGGTGACGCTGCGCAACCCCGCCCCGGACGGAGTGCCGGCGGTGGGGCTGCACGCCTCACTGGTGCGCGCCGCCGACCGCACCCCGGTCGCGCCCGTGCTCTGGGACGACAACGACGTGGTCCTCTTCGGAGGTCAGGAGCTCACCCTCGTCGCCACTCGGGGCAGCCTGTTGGGAGCCAGGGAGCCGCTGGCGGTGGAGGTCGAGGGCTTCAACCTCGAGGCACCGCGGATACTTCCGCTTGGCTGAGGGTCGAACCCAGGGTCAGCAGTCGGTACTGAGGGGTCCACGGGTCCGCCACGAAGCTGCCGAATCCCGAGGGGTTCGGTCGTGCCTGGCACCCTCTGCATGAGAGGCTGACCTACCGAAGCCAACCGCTCGACCACGACCTCATGGAGCTCGGCCTCTCGCCGCACCCACGGGTCGTGAAGACTCATTGGATGGCGTCACCCCTACTGCCATAGCTGCCACCGTACCCGGCGGATCGACCAACTGAACCATCGCGCCTACCGCCTACGGCTCACAACCGGCGCCATCCGGTTCTCCGCGCCCCATGCCTCAATCAACCATCGGCTGCTGGGGTTATCCTCGGTGGGTATGGGCTGCGGGGAGAGATCCTCCTACGGCTTGCCGATGCTGACGTCGCCCTGGTTGTCCACGGCCACACAGAAGCTGCTACTGGCGCACGAGACACCGTAGACGGATGAGTAACTGAAGAACGCTCCATTGGGCCCCACCGTCGGAGGCGGCGTCCACGAGGTCCCGTTGTACTCACCGCCCATGGTGTCAAGGCAGAAGCTGCTGCTCACGCAGGAGGGAACGCCGAAGTTGGTCGTGGCCCCGTCGGTAATGCCCATCGATCCCTGGCTCGACCAGGAGCTGCCGTTGTAGACGTAGGCCAAACCCGAAGTGACGTACATGCAGAAGCTGGCGGTTGGGCAGGACAAGGCGCCCTCATTGCCTGAGAGGCTGGCCTCGTCTAACAGGGGCTGAAGAACCCGCGGAGGGGCTTGCCGAGTTAAACACGGGTGTGAGAGTCTTGCGGGGACGCGTCCCAGCAGGAGATCTCAAATGCGTGGCAGCCCCGATCTGCAGATGACGATGCTCACCACGGTGAGCACGGAGGCGATGGTTCCGGCGGATCACCCGCTGCGCCGGATCCGGACCATCGTGGACGCGGTCCTAGCCGAGATGGACGGTGACTTCGAGGCCATGTACTCGAGCA
>PLTL01000226.1 GCA_003164475.1 Candidatus Dormiibacterota bacterium
GTGGGTGACGTAGAGGGCGACCGTCGCCGGCTCGGCCGGAAGTGGAGCCCGCCCCTGGCCAGCGCACCAGGCGTCGAAGTCGCGCAGGTCCGAGGCGTAGGCGCGGCGGGTGGCCGGGCTCTTGGCGGCCTGGGCGAACTCCTGGGCCGCTTCGAGGAGTTCCCCCGGGCTGGTGAGCTCCCCAGCCGCCGTTGTGCGGGCCTGCACGGTGAGCGGAAGGCCGCGAGCCGCCCCCGGGGCCCCCTCGGGCGGCTCCTGGAGCCTCTCAGCGACTTGTGGGCCTGTGACGAGGATCCGTGCAGGATCCTGAACGGCTGAGGTCAGCCGGCTGTCCGGAGCGGTCGTAGCCCACCGCCCGGCGCTCGGTTTGTGGTTCGGTACCGGACCTGGAGATTGATCATGGGGTGGCCGAGAGGTGAGAGCCGGGCGACGTCGGCCGGGTCGGGCTCATGCCCGTTGGCGACGAGGTGATCGAGGGCAGCTTGGAGGTACACGGTCTGCCAGATCACGATGAGGGTGACCATGAAGCCGAGGGCGCCCAGTTGGTTCTCCTGGCCGGCGTGGTAGTGCTGGCGTAGCCGGCCACGCCCACCGTCGCTCAGGATCCTGCACGGATCCTCGTCACAGGCCGGGTCAGCTGATGTGGGCCTGAGGGCTAGGGGCTGGCTCGGAGGAATCGCAGCTTCCGGCCTGTGAGGCGTCGTCTCCCGCCTGGTAGGCCGCGGTCACGTCCGCGTTCGCCTGATCGATGTAACCGTTGGTGGTGGAAACCGCCGAGCTGGCGGCCGCGGTGGCCGCATTGACGGCAGCCGTGACCGCCGCTTGATCGGGGGCATCGACCGGCTGGTAGTGGGCGACTGCGGCCTCGGCAGACTGGAGCTTGGCGAAGGCGGACTGGGTGCTGGCGACGTCAGTCCTCAACTGGGAGAGGTCGCTCTCCACGGAGTTGGCGTCATATTCAACGACGCCCGCGTCGTAGCTGACGCCCCCCGCATCGTATTCGACCGTCCCGGCGTCGTAGCAGGTTTGTCCGTTGTTGGCGCTCCCCGCCTCACCCTGGACGGTCTGCTCCTCGCTCTGGGTGGTCGTGAGGTCCTGCGCCTCCTTGGTGAGGTCGCCGGGCACAGCCTGGACATCACGGGTGACAGCCGACTCCTCGCTCGTCAGATTCTGGAGATCGTTGGCGACCGCCGTTGCGTCCTGGTCAACCTGCGCCTCCGCATTCTGCGTGGCCTGGGCGCTGGCGGCGGACTGGTTTGCCGCGGCCACCTGCTGGTCGAGTGAGGCCACTGCGGCATTGAACCCATTCGGCGTCGCCGGCTTGAAGGTCAGTGGAGCCAGCGACCCGCTCGACAGAGCCACGTTGACGGTGAAGCTCCCGTCCGCGGACAGCGTCCCAAAGACATCCGGGTCATCGTCAAAGCTGAGCGTGATGGTGGCGCCCTGGACGGTCCCAGACAGTGGGAGCGTGTTGCTCTCCGTCGTCATGCTCGGAGCTTGGCCGCTTGACGCCACAGCCTGATAAGAGCCCGAGAGGCGCGCGCCTTGGTTCTGCCACTGGACGAAGACGACGAAGCCGGAGCCCGTGGCGAGGTAGCCGGGGCTTATGGCGAGGGAGGACGGCGCGTGGGAGGCCGCCGGCGATCGGCTTGCGACCAAGTGCAGTCCACCGAGCACGCCTCCAGTTGCGATCAGAGCCGCGATGACGCCGACGGCTATCCAGACCCAGACCGGACGGCCTGCGGCTGCTCCCGGCGACTTCGGCGCACCGGCCGCGACCGATCCTGAGGTTACTGGCACTGGCGCCGGCTCCCAGGCCGAGAACTGGCCCCAGGCCGCCCGCCAGCCCTCGTCGGTGGGGGGAAAACTGCGGATTGGGACCCGACCGATAGAGTCCCGTCCCCAGATGCGCCAGGCGTCAGCATCTCGCCCGAGGGCGAAGCTGGCCCCCAGCCAGGAAACGGTGAGCTTCTTGCCGCCAGGTTTCATATCGATCTTCCGCCAGCCGGGGGAAACTGTCACGTTCCCACCGTCGGCCGGGGCCAGACTACGCGGGCCACAACGAATTGGCAACCGAAGTAACCAAGCGGCGTCTGGTTTGGCACGCCGGTCTCAGGAGTGAAGGCGGGGAGTGGCCTCGGCGGTCAGGTTGTAGGTGCTGGTGATGGGGCGGCCCGGCTGAACGGCCCAGTGCTCAGGTGAGGGTGTTGGCGCCGGTGATGGCGGCACCGGGTGGCGATGAGCGACTGCTTCGGTGTGGGCCTGGGTCGGCTACGTCGCCCGCCGCGGCCGGTCTTCAGGCGGCTCCAGGGGCCGAAGGGGTTCAGCGAGTGCTCGACGGATAGCGGGGAGACCGACGGCTGTGATCGCCTCGATGATCATCTCGGCGATCGGCTGTATTGGCTCATCCCGCCCTCGCTCCAGGCTTCACGGGCCAAATGNNCCCCCAGCTGGGAGCGCTCGATGCGGGTAGCCCGTCGCAGCTGCCAGAGCGGCGTGGCCGAGAGTTCAACCCAGTCCGTCGTGATCTCGCCGACGACATGCCCACCGCTCGAGATCGGCGCCCGCTCTGTGACCACGGTGGGCC
>PLTL01000261.1 GCA_003164475.1 Candidatus Dormiibacterota bacterium
ATTGAGGTTCCCCAGCACCGCCGCCAGTCGCACGAGCGCCTAGTGGTGAGGGGGGCTCGAGCCAATAACCTCCGCAACATCGACGTGGCCTTCCCCCTGGGTTGCTTCGTGGGGATCTCCGGGGTGAGTGGATCTGGCAAGAGCACCCTGGTCAACGACATCCTCTNNGCAACCCGGCCACCTACACCGGGCTATTCACCCCGATCCGCGAACTGTTCGCCCAGCTGCCCGAGGCCAGGGTTCGGGGCTACAAGCCGGGGCGCTTTTCGTTCAACGTCAGGGGAGGGCGGTGCGAGGCCTGCGAGGGTGACGGCCTGATCAAGATCGAGATGCATTTCCTGCCCGACATCTATGTCACCTGCGAGGTCTGCAAGGGCCGGCGCTACACCCAGGAGGTGCTTGAGGTCCGCTTCAAGGGCCACTCCATCGCCGATGTGCTGAGGCTCTCGGTCGAGGAGGCACTCAACCTCTTCCGCAACCAGCCAGGCATCGCTCGCAAGCTCCAGACCCTGGTGGACGTGGGCCTGGGCTATGTTCATCTGGGCCAGCCCGCAACCCAGTTGAGCGGAGGTGAGGCCCAGCGCGTCAAGCTGGCGACCGAGCTCTCACGGCGCAGCACCGGCCGGACCCTCTACATCCTGGACGAGCCCACCACCGGCCTCCACTTNNCGCCGAGGGCACCCCGGAGGAGCTGGCGGCCACGGCGGGCTCGGCGACCGGCGCCTACCTGGCGCCGCGCCTAGCCGTGAGCACTCCGACCGTTGCCGACCCGGTCCAGCGAGAGGTCGCGGTTTGAGCCAGGCCCTGGCGCCGCCAGACGTCGCCGGCCCGCCCCGCTCCAGAGAGCGCAGGCGGCGGGTTTCTGGCGTCCTGGGGGTGGGGAGGGTTGGGCCGCCCGAGCCCGTCCCGGCGGTGGGTGAGACCGCCGCACCGGCGGAAGAACGCTAGTCATGGATCCTGACGCAGATCTTTCGCCGCTGGCGGACGCGGAGTTCCCAGCGCCCGAGGCGGCGGTCTCGGGCCGGGGTGCCGCGCCGCGGCTACGTCAGAGCCCGGCCCTGCTCAAGGCGAGGCTGAGGGCCGCCCCGACCACTGCCGGTGTGTACCTCTTTCGCGGGCCTTCGGCCCAGGTGATTTACGTGGGCAAGTCCGCCAACCTGCGAGACCGGCTGCGCAGCTACTTCGTGAGCTGGGGCGCCCAGCCCCCGCGGATCCAGCGGTTGGTGGATTCGGTCTTCGACTTCGAGGTCATCGCCGCTGGCAGCGAGCAGCAGGCATTGATCCTGGAGAACACACTGATCAAGCGCTACCACCCGCGCTTCAACGTGCGCCTGCGGGACGACAAGAACTACCTGTACTTCCGGATCCCCGAGCCCACGGCCAGGAGCCGGGGGCAAGCTCCCGCGGATGTCTCGGGGCGGCTGGCGGCCTTTCCCCGCCCCAATTTCACCAGGCGGTTGGGCAACGACCGGGCCCGCTACTTCGGCCCCTACACCGACGCCAAGTCGCTGCGCCGGTCGGTGCGTGAGGTCCGCACCGTCCTGCCCTTCAGGGGATGCACCGACGGGATCTTTCGCCGGGGCCGGGTCTGCCTGGACTACCACCTGGGAATATGCGCCGGGCCCTGCGCGGGGCTGATACGGCCCGGAGCTTACGCCGCCCTCCTGGACGACACGGCCGCCTTCATGGAGGGACGGACCGGAGCGGTGACCCAGCGGCTGCGTGCGGAGATGGACCGGGCCAGTCAGGCTCTGGACTTCGAACGTGCGGCTTCGCTCCGGGACCGTCTTCACACCGTTGACAAGCTGGCGCATGAGCAGATCACAACCCCCAGGCTCGGCTCCGACGTGGATGTGGTGGGTCTGGCGGTCGACGGAGGCCAGGGGATGGCCGCCGTGTTGCTGGTCCGGGAGGGAAGGCTCCAGGGCATGGAACGTCACTCCTTGGAGGGGCTGGGGGGAATCGGGGAGGAGGAGATCGTCAGCAGCTTCGTGGCCCAGCACTATGGCAACGCCACCCACGTGCCTCGGGTCCTCTACCTTCCCCGCCGGCCACTCGCCCCGGAACTGCTGGAGGAGTTCCTCTCCTGTCGCAGGGGCGCCAAGGTGGAGGTGGTGATTCCCCAGCGGGGCCGGTTCCGGAGCCTGCTCCAGCGGGCGGAGGAGACCGCGGAGGCGGCGCTGGGCCAGGCCAAGATCGCCCAGGACTTTGACTCCGGCCGGGCCGCCGAGGTGCTTGAGGATCTCCGCCAGCGGTTGGGACTGGCTGAGCTCCCCCGGAGGATCGAGTGCTATGACATCAGCAACACCATGGGGCAGGAGAGTGTGGGGTCGATGGTGGTCTTCGAGGATGCCCGGCCCAAGCCCTCCGACTATCGGATCTTCGGGATCAGATCGGTGGAAGGCCCCAACGACTTCGCCAGTTTGGAGGAGGTGCTCACAAGGCGTCTGGGACACCTCAAACGAAGCCCCGAGGGGGAGGGAAGCTTCGGCATCCGGCCCGATCTGATGATCGTGGACGGGGGACAGGGCCAGCTGGCCGCCGCCCACCGCGCGCTGACGTCTCTGGGCTTCGGCGCCATTCCCCACCTGGGGCTGGCCAAGCGCTTCGAGGAGCTCTGGGCGGTGGGATCCGCAGACCCCATCCATCTCCCACCAGGCAGCCCCGCGCTCTTCCTGGTCCAGCGGGTGAGGGATGAGGCCCATCGCTTTGCCATCACCCTCCATCGGACCCGGCGGGGGAGGAGCGGGGTACGGTCTCGACTGGACGAGATCGGTGGGCTGGGCCCCAAGCGAAGGCGTGAGCTGCTCCGCCGCTTCGGGTCGGTGGCCGCGATTCGCAGTGCCTCGGTGGAGGAGCTGACCGCGGTCCCGGGTATCAACAATGCCCTTGCCGCCGCCATCAAGGAGATCCTGTGAGAGATGTCCCGCTGAATGAATCGCCCCCGACACTGGTGGTGGTTGGCCCGCCGGGCAGCGGGGTCCAGCTGGTGGTCGCGGCGCTGGTCAGGGCCGGCGTCAAGGCCAGCGGCTGGGAGGGTGGGGCGCAGCCCCCGCCCCCGACTCTCCCGGGCGAGCCGGGCCCGCTGGTGGTGGCGCTGGAAGCCCACGATCTCACCTGCCTGGGTCGGCTCCAACCGCCCTGGTCCGAGCGCGAGCTGCCAGTGGAGATGGGGGCCGCCGGCCGCGAACTGGAACTGAGCCGGCAGCGGCTCTTCCCGTGGCTGCTGCGAGCCCAGCTGGTTCTGGACACCAGCCAGCTGAGCGCGTTCCTGGTCGTGGCTCGCGTGCACCAACTGCTGCCTTACCTGCAACCGGATCCGGCCGCTCAGCCAGCGGTGGTCCTGGAGTCCTTCGCCTACCCTCGGGGAGTCCCCCTGGACCTGGGCTGGTGCCTTGATGCCAGAGCCCTGCGCAACCCCTACTGGGAGCCGGGCCTGCGCATGGTTTCGGGGCTCGACCCCCGGGTCCGGGAGTTCGTCCTCTCCCAGCCCCTCGCCCTGGCCCTGGTAGATGGCGCGGTATCCCTGTCGCGCCAGCTCCTTCCCGAGCTGGTGGCGAGATCGCGCCGGGTACTGCGAGTGGGATTTGGCTGCACGGGTGGTTTCCACCGCTCGGTGGCGCTCGCTGAAGCGGTGGGGGGCCAGCTGCGCGCGGCCGGGGTGGACAACCTCATCTGGCACCGGGATTTGTCCGAAAGGGCCTAGTCGGGCCCGGTGGAATCTCGGTTCCGGGGCTGTCAGACCCCCTCTCTATACTTGCCATTAGGGGTAGGCTCGCGTGGTGCCCGCCCATTCGCAGCGGCCATGGTGTTGGAGGTAGGCAGGAATGGCGGTCCGCGTGGGGATTAACGGATTCGGGCGAATTGGACGGAACTTCTTGCGGGCGGCCCGGGGCAACGACGCCTTCGAGGTGGTGGCGGCGAACGACATCACCGGTACTGAGATGCTGGCCCACCTGCTCCGCCACGACTCGATCCTGGGTGACTACCCGGGAACGGTGGAGCGGCACGACACCGAGCTGGTGGTGGACGGCAAGGCGCTGCGCGTCTTCAGCGACGGGGCCGCGCCTGGGGATGTCCCCTGGGCCGATCTCGGAGTGGAGCTGGTGGTGGAGTCCTCGGGTCACTTCAACCGCGCGGAGAAGGCCCGGCTGCACATCGATAAGGGCGGCGCGCGCAAGGTCGTCATCACTGCTCCCGCCAAGGGTGAGGACGTCACCATCTGCATGGGAGTGAACGAGGCCGTCTACGATCCCAGTCACCACCACGTGATCTCGAACGCGTCCTGCACCACCAACTGCCTGGCCCCGGTCGCCAAGGTGATCCACGCCAGCTTCGGGATCGAGACCGGGCTGATGACGACGATCCATGCCTACACCGGGGATCAGCGGCTGCTGGACGCCCCCCACAGCGACCCCCGTCGGGCCCGGGCGGCAGCGCTCTCGCTGGTGCCCACCAGCAGCGGAGCGGCCCAGGCGGTGGCCAAGGTTCTTCCCGAGTTGGAGGGGCGTTTCCAGGGCTTCGCGATCAGGGTGCCAACTCCCAACGTGTCGCTGGTCGACCTGACCGCGATCACCGAGCGCGACACCGACGTGGAGTCCGTGAACGGGGCACTCCGAGTGGCGGCAGAGGGGGAGCTCAAGGGTATCCTCAGCGTCACCGACGAGCCCCTGGTCTCCATCGATTTCCGCGGCAATTCCAACTCCGCAATCGTGGACGCTCCCCTGACCATGGTGGCCGGCTCTCGCCACCTCAAGGTCCTGGCCTGGTACGACAACGAATGGGGTTACTCCTGCCGCGTGATCGACCTGATCGCGTTTCTGGTGAAGAAGGGTCTCTAATAAGAGGCGTTTGGCTGTAACTTTCACCCCGGCGAGAATCATCTTAGCTTGCATGAAAACATTACTGTTTACTGCCCTTCTGGGCATCTTTGCATTGGCAGCTTCAGCTGCCGACGTCACGGGGAAATGGACTGCGCAGGTTCCGGGGCGCAATGGCAACTCAGCGGAAACCACTTTTGTATTCAAGGTTGATGGCGCCAAGCTCACGGGCACGATGGATGGCGGCCGCGGCGGCCCGGTGGAGATCACCGACGGGAAGACCAGCGGCGACGACGTTTCCTTTGTGGTGGTGCGGAACTTCGGCGGGAACGACATGAAGATGGTGTTCAAAGGGAAGGTCTCGGGCAGCGAGATCAAGTTTTCCCGCGCGATGGAAGGCATGGACAACGCGCCTGCACCGATCGAGTTCACGGCGAAAAAGGCGAACTAACTCCGCGTAGGAGGGAAGTATCGATAGGGTCCCGTGCTACGCCTCCTACTCCTATTGGCCGCTGCCATTCTGCTGGGCCCCGGGTCTGTCACCGCGGCCCAGCATAGCGGTTCCGTTCGCGCCGCGGACCAGTTCATTCCCGGAGCCACGGTAACCGCCCGGCAGGGGGGCGCGAAGGTCGTAGTGTACACGGACGCAGCCGGACGTTACACGCTGGAGCTGACACCCGGAGTCTGGGAGATCCAGATTGAGATGTTCGGGTTCGAGACCCAGCGGGGCGAAGTCAGTGTAGGGGAGGCTGCGAGCAACAAAGACTGGACGCTGGAGATGCCGCGGTACGGACCAGCGGCAGCTCCGGTGGCGGTGGCCAAGCCTGTACCCGCGGCTCCAACCGAGCCAAAACCCACACCCGAGCCGAATAAAGAAGCGGCGCAGCAGGCACCCGGTTCCCCCACGCGCGCGCGGGCGGCTGAGGGCGGCTACGCGGCGCGGGCGGGGCGTGGCGGCACTCGGGCGGCGAATGGTCCCTACGGAGGCCGGGGAGCCGGAGGGCGGGGACCAAATAACCAGCAAGGCCCCAGCTTCCAGAACATGGCCGTCACGCCCACCGAAGAGGGCACACAGGCGCTGGCGTCGGCCGCCACCGAAGCACCATCTCCCGATTTGAGCGGCAATGCCGACGCCGATGAGTCGTACGTGGTGAACGGCAGCATGAGCGGCGGTCTGGGAGCGGCGGCGGATGAACAGGCCAGGCGCGACCGGATGATGCAAATGATGGGCGGCCGAGGCGGGCTGGGCGGCCCCGGCGGTCCTGGCGGTCCTGGAATGATGGGCGCCGGCATCGGAGATATGGCGGCCATGAGCGGGGGGGCGAGCGCCGATCCGCTGGGCATGAACGGCTTCGGCGCCGCCGGTGTCTTGAACGGATTCGGCGACGGCCTGGGGGGCGCGCCTGGTTTGGGCGGGGGCGGTCCTGGAGGTGGCGGCGGTGCCGGAGGCGGCGGCGGGCGCGGTGGCGGCGGAGGTGGCGGCCGCGGCGGCGGTGGTGGTTTCGGCGGAGGCGGGCGCGGCGGCAGAGGCGGCGCCAACG
>PLTL01000360.1 GCA_003164475.1 Candidatus Dormiibacterota bacterium
CCGTTTTCAAGGAGCGACCGGGCACGCACCACAACGGTGTTGGTGCCGGAATGACCGCAGACAGAGGCAAGGCCTCGAACTGCAGTTGCCTGGCGCCACCCCGAGGGGCGTTCACCGGGACTAGTTACACTATCGCATCGGGGCCGGCGTGTCAATCGAACCGGAACTGCTCTCGGTCCGAGAAGGGCGACCCCGTGCGAGCAGGAGAACACTACCCCAGTTCGCGTTGGAGCGCCGGGCGCCATCCCCCGTCCGCCCGGGATCCTGGCCCCCGTGGGCGTGGTCCCCGCACCGTGAGCGACCCGGTGGGGCGGTGGTGGCTAGGGCGACGGGGATGCCCGGGCCGGGTCGGTCGGAACGACCACGTACCAGACGCCCCCGACGCCCTGCCCGCTGGTCTGGGAGGGCTGGGTGTCCCCGACGTACGTGTAGAGCGGCATGCCCTTGTAGGTGACCTGGAGGGAGCCCCCTGACCGCGCCACCGTGCCCAGGTCGGCCGCAGGCACGCCGCTCCCGGCGGTGACGGCGGATGCCGAGGCCGCAGTCAGCGGGGGCCAGGCCTGGGCGCACTCCCCCGAGCAGGTGGACGGTCCCGTTCCGTCCGGCGTGTACCGGTAGAGCGTGGGCCCGCCCACTCCGTCGGTCAGGATGACCCCCAGCCCACCCCGGGAGGCGGCGGCGACCACCACCGAACCGGGGGCCGTCGATGCCGTCGGGCCCGTCGTCGCCGTTGCACCCGTCGTCGCTGTGGTCGACCCGGTCTTCGACGTGGACGACGTGGACGACGGGGTCGTCCCGGAGTGCGCCGTGGGCGACGTCGACGACGCACCCGCGGCCGTGGTCCCCGGTGACGAGCTCGAGGACCCGCAGGCGGCCACCGCCAGGGCGACGGCCACCAGGGTCCCCACGGCGAGCACACGGCCCCGCGCTGCACCCGACACGCGGGCACCGGACGAAGCGCTGGCTGGGAAATCGGTCATGGTCTGCCTCTCCTCGTCGGTCAGCCCCGTCGTATGCCGGGTCCTCCACGCTGTCAACGGGCCTCCGTGCCGGCCGTCCGGCCGCAGGTGACGTGTCTAGCCGAAGGTGAAATCGTAGGCCTCCACGCCCGGGGTCACCGACAGGGTCAGGAGCCCCTGTCCGTAGGGCCCGGGACCGACCAGCTGGTACAGCTTCGGCTCACCGGCGACCGCGACCGTCCGGGTCGGCTTCCCGTTGACGCTCACCGCGATCGTGCCCCGCCCGCCCAGCACCAGGTAGACGTCCTGGGCCTGGAAGCGCAGCAGGAGCGAGGCGCCGCTGCCGGCCACCGCACCCTCGGCCCCCACCTGCCACCGGCCACCGAAGGCGAACGTGTCCTGGGGCAGGTCGGTGGGAGGCACGTACGCGGCCATGGTGTCCCCCACGACGCTCTCCGATGCAAGGTTGGGATCGGCGTAGTGGTAGCCCAGGTAGCTCTCGGGGGTGGTCGGCTCCGACGGGGTGGCATCGGGGACGTCGGTTCGGGGAAGCAGCGCGACCGTCGGATCGGCGGCGACCAGCAATTTTCGGATGAACGACTCCGTCTGGCTGTACTGTCCCTCGCCGAAGTCGACGTGACGGACCGTGCCGGTGGCGTCGACGAGGTACTCGGCAGGCCAGTAGTTGTTCTGGTAGGCGTTCCAGGTCCCGTAGTCGTTGTCGACGGCGATCGGATAGTGCACACCGAGCTGGGCGGCCGCCTGCGAGATGTTGGACACCACGTGCTCGAAGGCGAATTCGGGCGTGTGTACGCCGACCACCGTGAGCCCGTCCTTGGCGTAGGCGGCGTTCCACGCCTCGACGTGCGGCAGCGACCGCTGGCAGTTGATGCACGAATAGGTCCAGAAGTCGACGAGCACGACCCGCCCACGCAGGCCGGCCATGGTCAGCGGCCTCCCGTCCGGGCTGTTCAGCCAGGTGGTGATCCCGGTGAAGTCCGGTGCCCGCCCGCACTCCTGCAGGACCGGACTGGCGTCGGTGCAATTGGCGAGCGAACCGCCGCCCGAGACCCCCCGCACGCCGTCGAGTGCCCGGGCGGCCGACGGGTTCCCCTCGAGGTGGGTGGTCAGGGCATCGGCGTAGCCGGGGACGGCCCGCTGGATCCCGTCGGTCACGTTGAGTGCCAGCACCAGGGCGGTGACCATCAGCACCGCGCCGATCACCCGACGGGCGGTGGCGGCGTGGGCCCGGACGGTCCGCATACGGGAGGCGAGGGACCGGCCGGCCAGGGCGAACAGCAGCAGCGGCACGGCCACACCGGCGGCGAACGCTGCGGTCAGCAGGACCGCCGACCAGCCGATGCGGTGCTCGTTGCCGACCACCGTGATGGTGGCGAGCACGGGTCCGGCACATGGGACGAAGACGAGTCCCAGGCTGAGCCCGAGCACGAACCCGCCGCCTTCGGTCACCTGACGGCCCGCCGACACGCGGGCGAACGGGCGCTCGAGCAGGTCGCCCACGCCCGGGAGCACCAGGCCGAGTCCGAGGAGGCCGAGCATGCAGATGCCGGCCCAGCGCAGCAAGTCGAGCGGGAGTCCCAGGGCACCGAGCAACCAGGCGCCGAGGAGCGTGGCCACCGAGAAGCTGACCACCAGGCCGATGACGACGGCGAAGGGGCGTCGGCGTCGGCGTGTCGCCTCGAGGCGGACCTGTGCCTCCGTCGGGTACGCCGGGAGGTCCGGTGCCGGACCGTCGGTCGACACGGCCGGTAGGTCGACGGCACCCGCCTCCCCCACCTGCACCCCGACACGGACCGGCACCGGCCCGGGCAGCACCGTTGCCGCTGCTCCCACCTCACCCGGCTCGTCCAGGCCGCTGGCCGCGCCCGAGGCGAAGATCACCGGCAGCACCGGCAGGATGCAGGGCGAGATGCCGACCACGATCCCGGCCACGAAGCCGACGGCCGCGAGTTCAATCATCCGGCCGGTCCTCCGGCGTCGGCGGCTTTGGCCCCGTACCCCGACGGTCTAATATCCCCTGGCGCTGTTCCAGCCGGGCGAGGCCGCCCCACCTGTGCCGCACGGGCGGCCGGTCCGCGCTCGGGCGAGCAGTGCCGAGAGCGGAGGTCGGACCCACCCGGGCCTGAGCCCAATGGTATCCCAGGCCGTTTTCGCGGTCCGCAGTGGGGCCCAGCCTGGCTGCTTGATCGGGTTTCCCCCCGGCTTGCTCGCGGGGGCCCGGGGCCATCCCGTCTGGGGTCGTCCGACCGTCGCAACGTTGGGCACCTCCGCGCGGTTCACGTCGGGGCGCGCGCTCGCCGCGTGGGAGGCGGGACCGGGCGTCGGCCGCCTCCCACTCGGCCAGACCCCACGCGGCAGCAGTCCCCGTGGCCTTCAAGCCTCGGCCGAGGCCAACCTGCTGGAGCCGCCAGACCGTCGATCCGATCTCAAACTGGGAGTGCCGGGGGTGGGACTCGAACCCACACGCCCTTTCGGGCTGCGGTTTTTAAGACCGCTGCGGCTACCGTTACGCCACCCCGGCGTTTGAGATCAGGAGCTCCTTTCCGCGGCGATCGGAGCGGGGGATCGCGATCCGACCATGGAACCAACCTGGGAGGTCCGCTGGTCCGGAAGGGATACTTCCCGAACACCGGCCGCCTTCGGGTGCTTCGCCATGGCCACATGAGAATACCGGTCCGGATGACCGCATCCCCACTCGCTGCCGGGGATCGTCGGCGGTGCTCTCTTGTCTCAGTCCGCTGATAGGAGGGTCGTGACCGCTTGGCCGAGAGGGGGTAAGCGAAGGGGGCATCCTCCCGTCGGAGGGGGGCGCAGAGGAATGCCACTCCGGCCCCCGAGACCGGCGGCGCTCACGGTCTCAGAGACCAGCAGCAGCGTTTGGCCTTGCGCCCGCTTCCGCACGGGCAAGGATCATTGCGGCCGATGTCGCGCCAGCGGGCTCGGGTCTGGGCGCGCACCTCGGCCATCAGCGGGCCCGGGTCGCGCCCACTCCCGGCGAGGTCGGCGAGGCGGCGCAGGACAGGGTCAGCGTAGGCGAAGAACCGCTGCAGGCCCTCGCAGAGGTAGTTGAGCTCGGGGTCTCCATCCGCTGTCACGCCGAACCGATCCTTCGGGCAGCCGCCGTTGCATGCGGCGAGCCATGGGCAGGCCCGACACTGGGCGGGCAAGTGCTCGTGCTTGTCGGCCCCGAACTGAATCTGTGCGGGGGCGTCGGCCAGTGCGCCCAGGTGGACGGTCGCTACGTCACCGAGGCGGTGCGCTGGATCCACGAAGTGGTCGCAGGAGTAGACGGCGCCGTCGTGCTCGAGGACCAGCACCCGCCCGCACGTCGGCGCCATCACGCACAGGCCGGGCACCTGGCCGGCCCAGGCCCGAAGGGCCTCGCCGAAGAGCTGGACGACCACGGCACCGAGATCGTGGCCCACCCACTCGTCGAAGACAGCGCAGAGGAAGCGCCCGTAGGCCTCAGGCGAGACCGATTCGGGCGTGGGCCCCCCGTCCGGACCCCGGCGCACGATGGGCAGGAACTGAAGGAATGTGCCCCCCAGGTCGCGCAGGCCGCGGTAGGCGCCGAGCGGGTCCTGCGCCACGATCGCCGTGACTGTGCAGAGCAGGTCGGGCTGGATGCCGCGGCGCCGCAGCCGGTCGACCGCAGCGGCCACCTGGGCGTACGTGCGTTGACCGTTCCGATAGCGGCGGAAGGCGTCGTGGGTCAGCTCGGTGCCGTCGACGCTGAGGCCGACCTCGAAACGCTCCTCGGCGAGGAAGGCGCACCAGTCGTCATCGAGCAGGGTGCCGTTGGTCTGGAGGTTGTTCCAGCAGGTCCATCCCTCGGGGAGGTGGCGGCGCTGGAGTTGAACGGCCCGCCGGTAGAAGCCGAGCCCGGCCAGGGTGGGCTCTCCGCCGTGCCAGACGAAGTGAACCAGGGGCCCGGGGCTGGCCTCGATGTACTGCTGGACGTAGCTCTCGAGCAGGACGTCGGTCATGCGGAACCGGTGCGGTCGGGGGTAGAACCTCCGCGTATCGAGGTAGTAGCAGTAGCTGCAGGCGAGGTTGCAGATGGGGCCGACCGGCTTGGCCATGACCACGANNAGTGTCGGCGCAGGGACACTCACCGGGGTGACAGCCCAGTCGCCGCCACCCGGGGCGATCCCGGTCGCAGGAGGTCGCGCAGGCGGCATCCCTACCGGGGGCCGCTCGGTGGCGGCCTGGCGGACCGGCTCCCCAGCCACGCCCCCTGATGCTACAGAGGCCGCGCCGCCTGAGTGCTGCGCGGCCCGCTTCAGGGGTCGCGAGCGTGAGGGTCGCCGAATCTTCGTGTGGGGCGGCGCGCTCAGGGGCCCTCCTGCCTGGCTTCAATACCGGCGGTCAGAGCAGCCGGCGCGAGCCTCACCAGGCACATCGGGCCGGTGCCCGAGGGCTATGGCGGATGAGCTTCTGGGGGGCCCGCCGGAGCTCGGGGGTGATGCCATCGGGGACGGCCTGCTTGGGTGCTCCGCGCCTTGGCCGGGGTCGGCATAGTGGCGCTGCTCCGGTGAGGGAGTCGGTCCGCTGCCGCGGTCGGTTCGGCACCGGCTGAGAGCGCCGCTGGAACTGGCAGGGGGCGGCCGCGGAGATGCGGCTGCGCCCGATGGGATACGGGGCAGTTGCGGCACTGAAGGACTGCACCGAGCGGGCGTCCAGGGAGAACGTGGATGGTCGCCACGGGCCCGAGCCAAGCGAACACCCCGCCGAGGAGCGCCACGTCCTGCCCCTCGCCCGCTCCGCTGGGGCTGGGCTGCGAGGCAATCGACATGGCTCTGGCAGATGGCGTGCCGCTCCCAACGGATAGCGGCCCGGCAAGCCGGTGCTTGCCGCTCCGCTCATCCTCTCCCGCCCGGCCATGATGTAGGCGTCCCGGCGCTGCTCCCGCTCCTTCAGCCGCGGGGCCGGAAGAGGGTCAGGGCCCGGCCGGGCACCCAGCCAGCCACCCCGTCGAGGCGGGGACGCCCCCCAGAGCGGATGTGATCGTCAGGGCACGATGAGAACCGGGCGCACTCCCATGGTGATGAGGCGGTTTGGAACGTTGCCAACGTGAAGGTGAGGATGGGCCGATCGGCCGACAACAATGAGATCGGCATTCTCGGTCGCCGCTAGGCGCTGGAGCTCGGTGGCCACGTCTCCCTGCGTCCATGCGAAGTCGCCGCCCACCTCCGCCGTGTCCAGTTCCTCTCTCACCAGCCGGCTGAGCTCCTCGACGGTTTCGTCGAGGTCGTCGGCGACGGAGACTGACGGGCCGAGGAAGCTGCCGAGCATGACGGCCGTGGGCAGGCGGGCCACATAGCAGGCGTGGACGCGCCCTCGGTGGCGGGCCGCCAGCTCCACAGCCAGAGCCAGGGCACGTCGGCTTTCGTCAGAGCCGTCGATCCCGACGACGATGCTCGTGGTGACCATCGGACCCCTCTCTGCCGGATGTGCCGGCTGCGGCTAGCCTGGCCCTTTCCGCCTCGCGGCCCCTGCGCTCGCGGCTTCCGTCACGGCTGAGAGGGAACCGCTTCGCCCCCCGGACCTTCGCCATCGGTCTGGAGGGACTGGAGTGTGCGTCCGGAAGGCTTGGCGTCTCCAACCGGCGCGGTTTCGCTGAGGGCCACCCCGCTGCCGGCCGCACCGCCGCCAGCCGCGGCCGGGGCGCTCTTCCGGACACCGATGTGGGCCTTCTGAGCCCTCGACTCGGCGTCCTCATGGACGTACTTGCCTCCCCGCAACGACGAGGCGATCGCCGCGACCACGCTCATGACGACCGCGACGATGAGGATGAGGGACAGACCGTGGACGAAGGAAGGGCCGACGAGGTGGGGGAAGAAGGAGCGGCTGGTCAGTCTGGCGGCCTGGGCCGCGGGCAGATGGGAGAGCACCGCAGGACCGAGCAGGCTCTTGAGGGGGTTGTCGCCCAGGAAGGCGGCGAAGATGTAGCTGAGAGGCGGCAGGTGGGAGAGCGCTGCGGCCTTGGCGGCGGGGATCCCTTGGGCCACCAGCCCGCGGAACATCGCCGTGGGGACCTTGGCGTTGAGCCCGACCACCAGCAGGGTGAAGAACAGCCCCATGGACAGCGGCATTCCGGTGCTGTTGAAGGTCACGCGCATCCCCGAGGCCGCTCCTCGGTCGCGGGCCGGGACCGAATTCATGATCGAAGAGGTGTTCGGAGCGGCGAACATGCCCCCCGCTATCCCCGAGACGAACATGACCACGGCGAAGGGCGGGTACGAGAAATTGGCCGGGAAGGTCATCATCAGCAGGTACATGGCGGCCGACAGCAGCATCCCGCCGGTGGCGAACCAACGGGCTCCGTAGCGGTCCGACAGCCTTCCGCACACGGGACCGGCCACGACGAATCCCAGTGTGAAGGGAATCAGGTATATGCCTGCCCACAGCGGGGTGTCGGCAAAGCGGTAGCCGTGCTGGGGAAGCCAGATGCCCTGGAACCAGATCATCAGCATGAACTGCAGGCCGCCCCGGCCAATCGATCCCAGGAACTGGGCCAGGTTGCCGGCGGCGAAGGCCCGGATGTTGAACAGCGAGAGGCGAAACATGGGAGCCTCTGCCTTCGTCTCGATGAAGATGAATGCGACCACCAGCGCCAGGCCACCAAAGAGCATTCCCAGCACGAAGGGGTTTCCCCAGCCGGAGAGGGAGTGCCCGTACGGTTCGATGCCGTAGGTGGCGCCGACCAGGAGCATGCCCAATCCGGCGGCGAAGGCGAGGTTGCCGGCCCAGTCGATCCGCGCCGGGATGCGGACGCCGATCTCCTTCAGCTTGAGGTAGGCCCAGATGGTCCCGAAGGCTCCGATCGGCACATTGGCGAGGAACACCCAGCGCCAGCCCAGCTGGGAGAGCAGCCCTCCGACCACGATCCCCAGGAACGAACCCACGATGGCCGCCACCATGTTGATCCCCAAAGCGAACCCCAACTGCTTGGAGGGGAACGCGTCGGTGATGATGGCGGCCGAGTTGGCCATCAGGAGCGCGCCCCCAATTGCCTGGAACATTCGCAGGAAGACCAGCTCCAAGGCTCCGGACGAGCCGGTGCTCCACACCAGTGAGAGCAGGATCGCCCCCACGGTGAACCAGGCGAAGCCCAGGTTGTACATCCGCACCCGCCCGTAGATGTCGCCGATGCGGCCGACGGTCACCACGNNACCAGCGGGTTCAGGTGGATGCCCCGGAAGATCACCGGCAGGGCGATGATGAGGCTGGTGGCGTTCAGCGAGGACAGCAGCACGCCGACGGTCGTATTGGAGAGGACCACCCACTTGTAGCGGGGGCCCACGATCGGCGCGCGGGCTGGCGCTGCGACACTCATGCTTCCAACTCCTTGGTTCTTCCAGGGTCTGCTACTGCCACCGGCGCGGGGCCGGGGCGCTCGGCTGCCAGCGACTCCAGCACTGCCACGGCTCGTTCAAGCGCTCGTCGGTCAGATTCGCTCAGCGCGGCGAGGCGCTCGGCGAGCCAGGCGTCACCCGCTCGCGCGCGTCGCGCCAGGAGGTCGGTACCGGCCTGGGTAGCCACCACCTGGACCCCGCGCCGGTCTGCGGGGTTTGCCTGCCGGACCACCAGACCAGCCGCTTCAAGCTTGTCGGCGAGGCGTGTTGCCGCCGGGGAGGGCAGGCCTTCGAGCTCGGCGAGCTGTCCCACGCCGAGGGGACCGGCGTGGACCACGCTGGCCAGCCCGGACACCTGGGCGATGCTGAGCTCTGGGGGATCATGGCGGCGGAGCTGGCGGCCGAAACGGATCATCGACAGCCGGAGCCGGCCTGCCAGGGCGGGTAGTTCGACCGGCTCCTCGGACCGAGAGTGGACCAATTCGTCGGCGGCTGTGGTCGGCACGCTCAACGTCTCTGCCTTCTGATTCCTTCCGGCCTTCTCCAGCTGCAACTCACCCGGTGATCTCTCCGTGGGGCGCATCTGGAGTCTTAGGGTAACCAGCGCACTATATGCCTCGAGCACTGATGTGGTCAAGAACCTGTTTCTCCGCTCCGGGCAATCCCCCGGGGCTGGATGGGAGGCGACGTCGGTGGCCGTGAACACCTGGCAGGTGAACCTCGGCCGATCACCGGAGATCCGCGGGGACACCTCACCCGGGCCTCGGGAGGGCTCTCGTGGCCCCCTCTGCGCCACCGGGGCGGCCGGTCCAGCGCGCCAGCTGGCAGTGGAAGCCGCCGTGCTCCCCGACGGTCGGCTACGCTGCGTGTTCGCAGCCGCGGATCACCAGCGAGGCTCAGTTGAATTTTCTCTTTCTGCTCACCGCCGGCCCGCGCAGTGAGTCGGTGCACACGGTGGCGGCCCTGGTGAGGGCGGCCGGCCAGGCGGGTCACCATGCTGAAGTCTTCCTCGCCGGGGATGGGGTCGCCCACGCCGCCACCCTTGCCGGCGCCGTGCCGGTAACCCTCTGCGATGCGGATCTCCGGTGGCGCCAGACCGATCTGGTGGAGGTCCCTGGGGTGCGGAGGGGAAGCCTCCGTGACCTGGCCATCCGATGCCGCGACGCAGACCGGATCCTGGTCTTTCGCTGAGGGGGTGGCTTGGCCGACGACATTGTTGTTCTGGCGCGAAGTCGGCTCTCCGGCGAGCGAGCTGCGCTGGCGGTGCGGGTGGCGCTGGCACTGCCCCTCGGTGGTATTTCAACACGGTTGATCCTGGTCGACTCGGCCAGCGCTCTGGGTCTGGAGGCAGTCCCGGACCTGAGTCTTTGGAGCGGTGGTCTGGACCGGGAGCTGGAGGCCCTGGTGACCGAAGAGGGTGCCGCGGTGCTGGTGGAGCAGGAGTCGCTGGAGGAGCTGGGGCTGGCGGGTCGCCCACTCCGGGCGGGTGCGGCGCTAGTTGGCCGAGACCAGGTGGCCGCGTTCTGCGGCGCCGCCGGGAGCTGCCTTGTACTCTGAGAACGGGGTGGAGCTGCAGCTGGTGAGCCAGCTCGGCGACCGGCGCGCCTGGGACCACTGCAGGCGCCGGGCCACGGCCGGCGAAAGGATCCAGGTGGTGCTGCTTCACGATGCTGTGCTGGAGACCGAGGCCACCATCTCGGAGGCGCTCGGCGAGGTGGATTCCACCCGGTTGGTGGTGATGGCCTGTGCCGAGGACGCGCGCCGCCGCCAGGTTGAGGAGCGCTGGCCGCTTATCGACTACCAGGGGATCATCGCCAGCTGTGCCGGGGCTGCCCGGGTGGTCAGCTGGTGACCGGGGCGGCCCGGCTCCAGGCGCCCCGGTTGGGGCCGGGGTGGTGCGCCCCAGCCGGCAGCCGCTCGTCCGAGTGCTGGGCCAGGCAGGAGTGCTGAGTCCCGCGGTGAGACTGATCGGCCCACCACGGGCGCTGGAGCCGATCAAGCTGCCCTTGGGAAGCGGTCACGAGCTTGGGGGGAGGCTTCCCGACCTCGGCCCTGCCCCAGCCTGCCGGCGCGAGGCCCGGCTCCCCAGCGCCCCCCCTGCCCTGCCCCTGGCGGGCGAGAGATCGGGCGTCGCCCATAATTGGACCATGGCAGTTCGAGCTCAGAGCCTGCTTCTCGATGAGATCGCGGAACTCAAGCACGAGCGCAAGGCCCTGATCCTGGCCCACAACTACCAGCGTGACGAGGTTCAGGACCTGGCTGACTTCGTGGGGGACTCGCTGGGGCTCTCCAGGCGGGCGGCCGAGACCGACGCCGAAGTGATCGTCTTCTGCGGAGTCCATTTCATGGCCGAGACCGCGGCCGTGCTCGCGCCTGACCGCACGGTGCTGCTCCCCGACCTCGCGGCCGGCTGTTCGCTGGCGGCCAGCATCACCGCCGACGAGCTGCGCAGCTGGAAGGCGGAGCACCCGGGCGCCGTGGTGGTCAGCTATGTCAACACCAGCGCCGAGGTCAAGGCTGAGTCCGACTACTGCTGCACCTCGAGCAACGCGGTCAAGATAGTGGCCCAGATCCCCGAGGATCGGGAGATCCTCTTCTGCCCCGACCTCTTCCTGGGCTCCCATGTGGAGCGGATGACCGGGCGCAAGATGCACGTCTGGCTCGGCGAGTGCCACGTCCACGCCGCCATCACGGGCGCCCAGTTGGAGAGCCAGCGGCTGGCTCACCCGGGCGCCGAGGTGCTGGTCCATCCCGAGTGCGGCTGCACCACCGCCGCCCTCTACGAAGCCGGACGGGGAGAGTTCAGCGGGGCCACCGTGGTAACCAGCACTGAGGGGATGGTCCGTTACGCCGAGGGCTCCAAAGCGGATACCTTCATCGTCGCCACCGAGATTGGGGTCATGCACCGGATGCGCCTGCTGGCGCCCCAGAAGAACTTCATCGCCGCCAGCCCGGAGGCGATCTGCCCCTACATGAAGACGATCACCCTGGAGAAGGTGCGGGATTCGCTCCTCGAGCTCAAGCACCGGATCACGGTGCCGCCGGCGGTCGCCGCCCGGGCGCGGCTGGCGATCGAGCGCATGGTGGAGGTCTCTGGCTGATGCCCGAGGCCCAGCCGATCGGGATCTTCGGCGGCTCCGGGCTCTACCAACTGCTGGGGGACGCTCGGGAGATGCAGGTCGAGACTCCCTTCGGTCCCCCCAGCGACAGCCTCTGGCTGGGGGAGATCCACGGCCGCCGGGTTGCCTTCATGCCCCGCCACGGGCGTGAGCACACCATCCCGCCCCACCGCATCAATTTCCGGGCCAACCTCTACGCCATGCACCGGGCCGGGGTGGCCCGGATCCTCGCTCCCTGCGCGGTGGGCTCGCTGCGCCCCGAGATCGCCCCCGGGGACGTGGTGGTCCCGGACCAGTTGGTGGACCGGACTTGGGGGCGTGCCGACACCTACTGGGACGGTCCCCGGGTACAGCACTTGAGCGCCGCCGACCCCTATTGTCCGGAGCTGAGCGCGGCGGCGGCGGCCGCCGCCGCTGGCGATGGGGCCACCGTGCACGACGGTGAAACCATGGTGGTGATCCAGGGGCCCCGCTTCAGCACCAGGGCGGAGTCGCGCTGGTACTCGCGCCAGGGTTGGGGGATCATCGGCATGACCGGCTACCCGGAGGCCGTCCTGGCCCGGGAACTGGGCCTCTGCTACAGCGCGATCGCCATGGCCACCGACTACGACGCTGGACTGGAGGGCTCCAGCGGGATCGCCCCGGTGACCCATGAGCAGGTGCTTCGCGTCTTCGCCGACAACCTCGACCGGCTGCGGCGGATCCTCTTCGACGTGGTCAACCTCCTGCCGCCCCGGGCTGGCTGCGGCTGCGCTGCGACATCGCCACTGCCTGAGCTGTCGCCCCCTTGAGCGGCGAGCCCGCCCGCTCTCAGGCCCCCGCAGCAGCGGCTCGCCACCGGTTGCTCGTCTCCTCCTCCGTCGCCAAGCGGTACCGGACCGCGGCGACCTACGGCGGCGCCGTGTGCCTGCTCGGCACCGCGGTGACCTACTTCGACAGCCGCCAGTTCGATCTGGTCTTCCTGTTGCTGGGGGTGGTGCTGGTGCTGCTCGCCGTCGGCCTGCACTTCGGGATCCGACGCTTCTACGTCCAACTCCAGGCGGGGACCCTGCTCATTCACGGGCTGCTCCGCGAGGAGCAGGTCCCGGTCTCGGCCATTCGCCAGGTCCGGACCCAGACGTTGCGGGTCGTCTTCTCGGCGCCCAGCCGTAAGGGGCTGATGCTCCGCTCCCTGCGCCCGTTCGAGCAGAGCCCCGCCCTGGTCCTGAGGCTTGACATGGACGTCGCCGAGGTGGCGAAGCTAGGGAAGCTGGCGGGGCGGGGTACGGTGCTGGACCACGACCTGATCCTCCTGGTCGCAGATGCCCAGGGATTGGACAGCAGTCTGCAGCCGCAGATCCGGCGGCGGCCTCCGGCGCCCGCGGCCCACCGGCGGTGAGCTCCGTGGGGCTGTCCCGGTGGCAGCTCGAGGGGGTCTGGGCGGCGGTCGCGGCGGCCATCTTCGCGGCCCTGTGTGTCCTCTTCCACTGGCCGGTCCACCCCCTGGTCGCGGCGGTGATGGTGGCTGCGGTCTGGGGGCTTTCCCTGCTCCTCCGGCGGAACCGGACCCTGACCGGGATCGACGGACTCGACTGCGTCATCGTCGGGGTCCTGGTTGCCGCCGCTCTGGTGGTTCGGCTCGCCAGCCCCATCTACCTGGATGCCCTCCAGGGCCACGTCGGCGTCGTCGGCACCGTGCCGGCTCCGGCGGGAGTGCACCGGAGCCCGACCCACGAGGTCTTGGGGATCGGGGCCTGGGGGCTCGGCTACCCCTTCAACACCGCCGGCTGCACCCAGGTCCCGGAGGGTCCCAGGAACGTCGACGTGAAGCGTTGTGGCTTCGTCTTCGACGAGGTCTACTTCCCCGTCGATGCGCTCAAGGACCTCAAGGGGATCGACTACTTCGATCCCGAGCCGCCGCTCTCGAAACTGATCATCGCCGGGGGCATCAGCTGGCTCGGCTTCAACCCCTGGGGCTGGCGGATCATGTCGGCGATCTTCGGCAGCCTGGTGGTCGGGCTCCTCTACTTCCTGGCCCGCCGGCTCTGGCACCGTCGAAGACTCTTCGCCACTCTGGCGGCGCTCTTCTTCAGCCTGGATGGGCTGGAGCTGGTGGAGTCCCGCACCGGGGTGATCGATATCTTCGCGGTCTTCTTCGTGGTCCTGGGGCTCTGGCTGTTCACGCTCCACTGGCACGCCCGGACCAGGCGGCAGTGGCTATGGACCCTCTACCTGACCGCCGCTGCCTCCGGTCTGGGACTGGCCGCCAAGGCGGACATGGTGCCGGCGATGCTGCTGATGGCGCTGCTCCTGGCCGCCCGCTGGGCCCGTCCCCACCTGAGGCTGCGCCGGCTGGGGTGGGGACAGCGCCGGTGGATGCTGCCGCCGGCTCCCGACGACCCCGCTGCCGCGGCCCGGCGGACCATGGTCGGGGCGATGCGCTGGGGCTGGCACTACCTGGCCGGGGCCGTCCTCATCCTCTTGATCTTCTACCTGTCGTTCTTCCGCTATTGGACCATCCCCCACAGCGTCTACGTCAACTACGCCGACACCCAGGGGCCGACCGCCACCTGTGCCGGGTTCCTTACCGACGCGTCCATGTGCGACCTGCCGGTGGCGATGCCGATCAAGGAGGATCATTTCGGCCCGATCGCAATCTGGCTCCCCACCGGCTTCAATGTCACGCAGTCCCTGGTGGACGTGGAGATGAACAGCCTCGCAGGGCTCAGCTACCAGGCCACCTTGAAGGCCACCCATCCGTTCTCGTCGCCGTACTACACCTGGCCGCTCGACGCTCATCCGGTGCTCTTCTACGCCGTCTACACCGGGAACGGGGTGACCACCTCGGGCGGGCAGACCGTCTCCAACTACGCCTGGATCTCCGACATGGGCAACCCGGCGATCTTCTGGGGCGGTCTCTTCGCCCTGGCCGCCTGCCTCTACTGGACCCTGCGCCGGCGCGACCGGGTCGCGCTCTTCATCCTCCTGGGTTTTCTCTTCGACTGGCTGCTGCTCTGGTCCTGGCCCTCCCGGATCCTCTTCTTCTACGAGATCCTGGAGGCGCTTCCCTTCATGTGCCTGGCGCTCGCCTACTGCTGCACCCGGCTGGCCCACACCCGCACCGCCTTCCAGCTGGGAGCGGTGAGGCTGGGTCCCTCCAGCCTGCGTCCGCTGGCCGGGGCCATAGCCCTGGCGGTGATCCTCGGCTTCGCCTACTTCTACCCGCTCTGGACCGGGCAGCCGATTCCCTCCAATGACTTCTTCCAGCACATCTGGCTCCCGGGCTGGTACTGAGCTGGGTCCGCGCAGCCGGTGAGCCTCGGTCTGGCGGCCTACTGGCTCCTGGTCCTCGGTGCGGGGTCGGTCCTCCTCGACCTGGTCCCCCTGGATTGGCAGCTGTCCGAGCGGGCGGCGGGCGCCCTGGTGGTGGGATTGGTCGCCTCCAGCCTGCTCAGCCTGGCCCTGGCCCTGGCGTTCGGGGTAGGGCCGGCGGCCGCCATCTCGAGCCCCGCGATACTTCTGGCGGCGGGCACCAGTGTGCGGATGCGACGCTGGAGGCGCCGGCTGCGGCTCGGACCCGGGAGCTGGCTCTCTTGGCTGAGGTCCGAGTGGGACCGCCCCGGGGCGAGATCGGGGGTGGTGGTGGCCGCACTGCTCGGGGCCGCCTTCTTCGGCCTCTTCAGCTCGGCGCTGGTGCAGGCGGGTCGGTCGATCGAGGCCTCATATCCGGCGGTGTGGTCCGACTGGTCGGTCCACGCCTCCTACGTCCAGAGCTTCCTGGTCGGCCCCGGCCTGCCCGTTCGGGACGCCCTGGAATCGGCCACCGGCATGCGCTATCCGTTCCTGCCCGACTTCCAGGCGGCCCTCCTGGGGGCCCTGGGGCAGAACCTGGTGGGATCGCTCGACATCCCATCGTGGCTGGTCTCGTGGGCGGCGGCAGTGCTGCTGTGGCAGCTGGGGTACCGGGTCACGCGGAGGCGGGCGGCGGCCTCGGTGGCGTTGACCCTGGCCCTCCTGGGCGGCGGGTTGGGCTTCATCGGGCTCTACGGAGACGGCTGCCAGCAGCTGGCCCACACCAGCTCCGGCTTCAGCGCCAGCGCCTGCACCAGGCTCAGCTCCGAAACCCCGGGGGCGGTCACCGCCTTCATAGGCCACCTTCCCGCCGAGCTCACCCACCTGCCGCGCTCCTACGACGGCCAGAGTCAGTCGGACCCGCCTCTGGCCGACCTCTACTGGTACGAGCCGCTGCTGGTCTACTGGCTTCCCCAGCGCGACTTCGACTACGGCGTGGCGCTGGTGGCGCTGCTCAGCCTGCTGCTCTGGGAGGGCTACCGGGGCCGGCGACGGGAACTCCTGGTGGCAGCCGGGGTCGGCGGGGCCGCCCTGCCCTGGTTCAACCCCTTCGGCTTCCTGGTGGTGTTCCTGATCGGACTCTGGTGGCTGGGGCGGCAGCGTTGGTGGCGGGGATTGGGGCTCTTTCTGCTGCCCCTGCTGCTGCTCGGGCTGCCCCGGATGCTGTACATCCTGGGCGGGCCCCACGGACAGCTCGCCAACCCGGTCGGGACCAATCTCTTCCCCGAGTTGGACGTGGGCTGGCTCGCCCATGCCGCCACCGTCTGCACCGCTGCCCAGTTCAACCGGGGGAGCGCCTGCGATGCCCTCTACCTCCCGGGCAGCTCGCTGGTGACCTCCGCCGCCTTCCTGGCCCAGAGCCTGATCCGGCCTTCGGTCTGGGCCGACACGGCCGGGTTCTGGCTGGCCAACACCGGGATCTTCACGGTCCTAGCCGTGGGCCTGTTGGCCCTTCGCCGGTTCCGCTCGAGGGCTGCCGAGGAGCTGGTTGCTCTCGAGCTGACCCGCTTCTGGGCGCCGTTCTGGCTGCTCTTCCTGATCGGGAACCTGGTGGTGACCCAGCCCTGGAACTGGGACAACACCAAGCTCCTCGACTACTGGTACGTGGGTGCCGCCATCCCGGTCGCCTGGTTGCTCTGCGCGCTCAGCGACCGCGCCTGGTGGCGTTGGCTGGCGGGCCTCCTGACGATCTCCCTGGTGCTGAGCGGGGCGCTCAGCCTCGACCTGGCGATGCTGGGGCAGAGCTCCCTGGCCCAGTCTCCTCGGAGCAGCCCGCGGCTGGGCTGGGCGGACCAGGAGGCCCTGGAAGTGGCCCGGGCGGTTCTCAGGCGGACCCCCAAGACGGCCGTCTTCCTCACCGAGGGCCAGCCCAACGACCCGGTCACCACCCTGGCCGGGAGGACCGTGGTGCTCGCCTACGACGGCTGGCTCTGGAGCTACGGAGAGCCACTGCGGTCGAGGTTTCAGGCAGTGGGGGAGATGTACGCGGGCTGTGGCGGGCCCGGCCCCTGCGCCCTGGGCCGGCTGCTCCGGACCTACGATGTCTCCTACGTCGAGTTCGAGCCCGGAGACTACAACGGCATCGCTGCCAATCTGAGCTGGTATGAGTCCCAGCATCTCCCGGTGGTCGTGCGCACCAAGAGCTACGTGATCTTCGACGTTCGCGGCCTGTGGCAGCGCCGTCCCTAGACGGGGCCGCCGAGAGGCCCAGTCACTGGGGCTGGGTCTGGCCGGTGGCCGCTCACCTCGCCCTGGTGGCGGCCGCGCTGGCGGTCACCCTGCTGTTGGTGGGGGACTTCGCCGCCTCCGGCTGGCAGCAGGCGGTCTCCCACTGGGACTCGCACTGGTATCTGGCGATCGCCCAGAGTGGGTACCCCACCCAGGTGGGCCCGGAGTGGGCCTTCTTCCCACTCTTGCCCGGCCTGGTCGCGGCGGTCATCCACCTCGGGCTGCGCGGGGTCGAGGCGGGGCTGCTGATCAGCCTGCTGGCGACCGCCCTGCTGGCCTACTGCCTGGACCGGCTGGGGGCGATCGAGGTCGGTCCCAGCCGAAGCCTGTGGGTGCCCTGGCTACTTCTGATGTCGCCCTTCGGCTTCTTCTTCTTCGCCATTTACACCGAGGCCCTCTTCTATGCCCTGGTCGCCGCCGCCTTCCTCAGCGCCCGGCGGGGCAACTTCATGCTCGCGGGCCTGGCCGGGGCGCTCGCTGCCGCCACCCGTGTGAACGGCATCTTCCTGGTCGTGGCGCTGCTGCTGGAGGCACTGCAGCAGGCCGGCTGGAGCTGGCGCCGGCTGCCGCGCCAGGCCCTCTGGGTCCTGGCGGTCCCCTGCGGCACCCTCGGCTTTGCCTTGTTCTCCTGGCTGAGGACCGGGAGCTGGCTGGCGGTCGTCAAGGCCGAATCCGACTTCGGGATCCACGCGGCCTGGCCCTGGTCCGGGTTCTGGACCACCTGGAATTCCGTCAACGGCGGCGAGAACGTCTGGCGGGCGGTCTTCCTGCCTGAGCTGATCGCCGGCCTGCTGGGGATTCCCATCCTGCTCTTGGCAGCCTGGAAGCTGCGCCCGCTGTACTCGAGCTTCATGATCCTGAGCTGGCTGGCCGCGGTGTCGCTGAACTTCTGGCGCAGCGTGCCTCGATACGAGTTCGCCTTCTTCCCCTTGCTCTTCCTGGTGGTGCTAGCCACCGAGCGGGCCCGCTGGCTACGCTGGGTCCTGCTCGTCGTGGGCGCCGTGACCATGGCGTTCGGGGCCTCTGTATTTGCGAGAGGGTTATGGCTCGACTGACGGACGTCCACTGCCACCTCCTGCCGCCGGAGCTGCGTCAACCGCCCGCGCCCAGCTGGCAGGACCCCTGGTTTGCCGCCTGCCATGCGGACAGCCCCCGCTTCGCAGGCGGGGCCGAGGTGCTCGGCGCCCTCGACCGGGCCGAGCTGGAGCGGGCGGTGGTTTTCGGATGGCCGTTCGCCGACCCCGGGCTGCTGGCCGAGGTGAACGACTACGTCGCTGCGCAAGCCGCCGCCTCCGGAGGCAGTCTGATCGGCATGGCCCTGGTGAACCCAGGACGGCCGGGCTGGGAGAGGGAGCTGGCCCGCTGCCAGGGGCTCGGCCTGGTGGGGGTGGGGGAGCTCAACCCCGACGCCCAGGGCTTTGCCCTGGAGTTCGAGGGCGGATTGCGGCGGGCGTTGCTCACTCTGGCGGAGATGGGCTGGCCGCTGATTCTCCACGCCAGCGAGCCGGTGGGGCACCAGTATCCGGGCAAGGGGACCGCTGGCCCGATCCGGCTCTGGAGGCTGCTCACTCCGGCGCTCGCGGCCGCCCCCCAGCTGAGGGTCTGTCTCGCCCATCTGGGGGGCGGGCTGCCCTTCTACGCCCACATGCCGGAGGTTGCCGCCCTCTGCCGCCAGCTCTGGTTCGACACCGCGGCGGTTCCCTATCTTTACCAACCACAGGCTCTGGTGGCGGTGGACTCTCTCTTGCCGGGGCGGCTCTGCTTCGCCAGCGACTTCCCGTTGCTGCCTCCGAGCCGGTACCGAGAGCACCTGCTGACCCTGTCGGCGCCTTCGCGGGAGGCGGCCTACCGATCCGCACCTAAGGCCTGGCTGGGCGAGCCCTGAGCGCCGCGGCCTGCCCGCGGCCCCCTCAGACCGGCAAAATCGGGGCGATGGCCCCCAACCTTGCCCGACCCGCCTTTGCCCTGGTCTCGATGGAGGGGCCGGACCAGTACAGCCAGGTGGGTGGTCTCGGGGTCAGGGTAACCCAGTTGAGCCGGGCCCTGGTGGCCGCCGGCCACCCGGCTCGGGTCTACTTCGTGGGCGATCCGGCACTCCCGGCGGAAGAGCTCTCGGAGGGGGTCGAGCTTCGCCGGGTGGGTCAGGAGATCTCCCGCCAGTTCCCCGGGGGGGTGTATGAGGGCCAGCGGCTGAAGGCCAGCTACCTGGCCGCCCGCCTGCCCGCCGAGCTGGTCGTCGGCTGGGCCCTGCCCCAGCTCGAGCTGGGGCGGGCGCCGGTCCTGCTCTTTGAGGACTGGCAGACCGCCGACTGGGCCGGGCGCACCCACCGGCTGCTCTCGGAGCGGGGGATTGCCGACCGCTGCCTTCTGGTCTGGAACGCCAACAACCAGTTCGGCTTCGGGGAGATGGACTGGATCGGGCTGGAGGAGGCGGCCGGGATCACCACCATCAGCCGGTACATGAGGCTCCTGGTCGAGGGATTCGGCGTCGAGCCGATCGTCATCCCCAACGGGATCCCCGCCGAGCTGCTCCTCGCGGTGGACCAGGGCGACGTGATGGCGTTGCGTCGGGCCGCCGGCCGTCAGGTGCTGCTCAAGATCGGCCGCTTCCATCCGGACAAGAGCTGGCTCCAGGCGGTGCGGGCCCTGGGCGAGCTGCGCGCGGCCGGACTCCCGGTGCGGATGCTGGCCCGCGGCGGCAACGAAGCCTACCGCTCCGAGGTCATCGAGGCGGCGGTCGGCTGCGGCCTGCGGGTGCGGCGCTGGGAGGAACCGGTCGAGGGGGTCTCCGACCTGGTCCGGGCGCTCCAGGCCACCCCCGACGCAGACCTGCTCGAGCTGGCCCGGTTCCTGCCCGAGGAGCTTCTCCCGGTGCTCTACGCCTCATCGATGGCGGTGCTGGCCAATTCCGAGTTCGAACCCTTCGGCCTGGTCGGGCTCGAGACCATGGCGGCCGGCGGGGTGGCGGTGGTCGGGGCCACCGGCGAGGACTACGCCCGCCACCTGCACAACAGCCTGGTGATCGAGACCAGCTCCCCCAGCGAGCTGGCCCAGTCGATCGCCAGGCTGGCCTCGGACCCGGGTCGGGCCGAGCGAATCCGCAGGGCGGCCAGGGAGATGGCCGCAGCCTACTGCTGGCCCCAGGTGGTGAAGGGCGACCTGCTGCCCCGGCTTCCTCTCCTGGCCCGGCGGCGACGGGGGGGCTGGGCCGGCGCTGGCCCGCCTTGAGCCAAGGTCCCGAGGAGCCCTCCACCCTGGTCCACCGGCGCCTGGATCGCACCCAGCTCGCGCTGCTGCTGGTGGCCTTCTGGGTGGGGTTCAACCTGCGGGCCCCGATTCTCGGGGTACCCCCGGTGCTGGCCCTCGTCCGTCGCAGCGACCACCTCAGCTACGCCGTGGCCGGGTTGGTGTCCGCGGTCCCGATCCTGGCCCTGGGCCTGGCGGCCCTCCCCGGGGCAGCGTTGGTGCGCCGCCTGGGGGCCTTCAAGGTGGTCGCCATCGGGCTTGCGGTGGCGGCTGTCGGCGAGCTGGCTCGGGCTCTTCCGGGAGGCGTCGCGACCCTCTTGCTGGCAACCGCCGTGATGGGGTCCGGGATCGCCATAACCCAGCCCGGACTGCCCGCGGCGTTGCAGCGCTGGTTCGGGCCCCGGGTCCAGCTGGCCTCGGTCACTCTCACTCTGGGGATCACGGTGGGGGAGGTGGTCGCCGCCGGGACCACCTCTTCACTGGTGCTCCGCTGGCTGGGCAGTTGGCAGGGGACCATGGCCTTCTGGGGCGTGCTGGGCGCAACCTGCGTGCCGATCTGGCTCCTGGGGGTGCCACGGGACCGGGCCGGGATGGCGGGAGAGACGAGTTGGGAGCTGCGGCGGCTGGTACTCCGCTGGCGGCCCTGGGCCATCTACGCCCTCTTCGCGGGGCAGTCGCTGGTCTTCTTCTCCGCCAACACCTGGATCCCGATCTCCTTGGGCGGTGGCTCCCACTCCGGCTTGGTCAGCTGGACTCTGGCCACCCTCAACGGGGTCATGGTTCCGGTCGACGTTCTCCTCCTGGTGGCGGGCAGGACCTTCGCCACCCGGCGCTGGTTCTACGTGGTGAGCTCGGCGGTCACCCTGGCCGGGGCCGGGGGCTGGTTGCTGGCCGGGCAGCGGGTTCCGATCCTGTGCGCGGCCCTGATCGGCATCGGGGTGGCGATGACCTTCGCCGGTCTGCTCGCCTTCCCCGCCATGGTGGTGGCCCCCTCCCGGGTCGCTGCCCTGGCCGCCACCATGCTGACCGTGGGGTACGCCAGTGCCTTCCTCGGCCCGCTGTTGGGCGGGGTGGCCCTGGACCTGGGAGGTGGACGGAGCTCACCGTTCATCCCGATCGTGGCCGCGGCGACGGTGATGCTGGCGGCCGCCTTGGTGGCGCCGGTTGGCGCGGATCCATCCGGCGATGCCGGGAGGCCGGCAGCGACCTCCATCGGCGCCGCCTAGCGGGGACTGACAGATCGGCCCGGCCGGGCCAGGGCGCGGACTGGCAACCGTATCCTGCCTTCGTGGAGTTCGACCAGTTCCTTAGCCACCTGCGCTCCGAGGGGGCGGCCGCGGTGGACCTCGCCGGGGGCGACCTGGAGGCGACGATACCCTGCTGCCCAGGTTGGTCGGTGCGCGACGTGGCCTGCCACCTGGCCCAGGTCTACGAGCACAAGATCGCCTGCACCGAGCTCGGGGTCGATCCCAGCCCCTGGCCTCCGGACTGGCCCACCGGCCCGGATCTGGCCGGGTGGCTTGGCGACGCCCACCTGCGCCTGCTGGCCCTGATGGAGCAGCTGGGGCCGTCCGCCCCCTCCGCCACCTGGTATCCGCCGGACCAGACCGTGGGCTTCTGGGCCCGGCGGATGGCGCACGAGACGGCCGTCCACCGTGTCGACCTGCAGATGGCGCTTGGCTGCCTCGAGCCCGTGCCGGGGGAACTGGCCGTCGATGGTGTCGACGAGATCCTGACGGTCATCCTGGCTGGGGACTGGTCAGCCGCCCGGGACGACCACTGTCGCGGCCAGCGGGTTTTGGTCTCCACCGCGGGTCGAGACTGGCTGGTCACGCTGGCGGAGGACAGCATCACGGTCTCGGCGGCCACGGGGAAGGCCGATGCCGTGCTCCAGGGCGACCCCTCGGATCTGGTGCTCTGGCTGTGGGGCCGGCGCGGGGACGAGGGGCTGGTACCGCCCGCCAGCCGCGACGTGCTGGCGCTGCTCCGCGGCCGGCTCCAGCTGGCCACCCAGTGAGGGCAGTGGGTCCGGGGCCCTTTGCCCCATTCTGTCCTCGGCCGGCGTCCGGGCTTACCCTGACGGCTACTGGATCCGGGACCTGGAGCCTGCGGGCACGCCTGGGGAACGGACCCGCGTGGGTGGGAAGGAGGGTTGAGAGTTGACTGACACCGGGCCGGCTTCTGACTGGGACGTTGACGACACCCTCCGGATCCGGGTGCGCCGGGTCGGCCCCTGGGACAACGCCGCCTACGTGGTGGCCTGCCCCGAGACGGGCGAGGCGGTCCTGATCGACGCCGCCAACGAGCCCGCCCGGTTGATCGAGGCGGTGGGTGAGCTGAGGCTGGTGGCGATCCTGGAGACCCACGGCCATCAGGATCACTGGCAGGCGCTGGCGGCGGTCCAGGCCCAGTTCCCCTCGGCCTGGGCCGGTGCCCATCTGGCCGACATGGAGATGTTCGGCGAGCCCCCGCCCGGGCGGGAGCTGGTGCACCGAGAGATCATCCAGTTCGGGAACCGCCAGCTCCGGGTCCTGCACACGCCGGGCCACACCCCGGGGAGCATCTGCTTCCACCACCCTGGCTACATCTTCACCGGGGACACCCTGTTCCCGGGTGGGCCTGGCGCCACCAGGCCGCCGCTCGGACACTTCCCCACCATCGTGGACAGCATCAGGACCCACCTGCTGCCCCTGGCCCCGGAGACAGTGGTCTACCCTGGCCACGGCGGTCCGACCACCATCGGGAGCGAGGCGCCCCAGTTCCGATCGTGGGTCGCCCGGGGCTGGTGAGCGGAGCGGGGAGGGGCCGGGCGGCTGGTCCAGGCGCGCCCCCCGCAGGTGTTGGCGCCCTAGCGGAGGAGGTCGAGCTCCGGCGGCCGCAGGTGGATGAAGCTGGACCGGTGCTCGGGGCAGAGTCCGTGGCGGGAGAGCGCCGCCAAATGGGTGGCCGAGCCGTAGCCCTTGTTGCGGTTGAAGCCGTAGGCGGGAAACCGCTGATGAAGCTCCACCATCAGGCGGTCCCGGAAGACCTTGGCCACTATCGACGCGGCTGAGATCGCCGGCACCAGGCGGTCGCCTCGGATGACGCTCCGGTAGCTGGGCTGGCCCACCAGCACCAGGTTGCCGTCGCCGAGGTGGGTTGGGGCCGGGACCGCCCGGATCAGGAGCTCGAAGGCCTTGCGGTTGGCCCAGCCGATCCCCCAGCGATCGATCAGCTGCGCCTCGATCGCGACCAACTCCAGAGAGACCGCGGCCGATCGGATGAGTGGCTCCACCACCTCCCGCTGGCGGGGAGAGAGCAGCTTGCTGTCCCGGAGCAGGGGATGGCGGAAGCCTGCGGGGAGGATCACCGCGGCTGCCACCAGGGGACCTGCCAGGGCGCCCCGACCCACCTCATCCATACCGCAGGCGTCGAGCGGGAAGGGCTTCGGGGGCTGGCCTAGTCGCGGCTCGACCACCGCCGCAGTGTACCCAGGGCACTGCTTCGGAAGGCTCAGGCCCAAGCTGGTCCATTTGGCCGGGGTCCCTACTTGATCTGACACCCGCCGGTCGCCGCTGGCAGGCTAGGCCTGTGCCTGGGCACTGCCATGAGACGCTTGGGTCTGATGACCTTTGCCGCTGCGGGCCCATCCCGGTCCCGCCTGCTGTTGATCCGGGCCCCAGCCCGCATCCGGCATAGGGAAGGCCTGGAGGCCCAGCTGGTCTCACCGTGATGGGCCTTGGCAAACAGGCCCGGCCGGCCGGGCTCTTCTCCCGACCGTTACCGAAGGCCCTCGCGATCGTAGCAGGGACTTTGCTTGAGTTCGGCTGAGCCCCCCTACAATCCCGATCCGAACATGACCGTTGAGAGTGGGGCGCCGCTCCCTATCGCCACCCGCAGGCGGGCGCCCGACGGCCCCACCGTCTTCCTGCTGGCGGTGGTGATCCTGGCCTTCGCTGCCTTCACCCAGCCCCAGTTCGATCCCGACTTCTGGTGGCACCTCAGAGTGGGTCTGGACATTCTGGCCTCGGGAGTACCCCAGCACAACGCCTACACCTTCACCGCCAGCACCCATCCCTTCATCACCCAGGAGTGGGGCGCGGAGGTGATCTACGCGCTGCTGTACAAGACCTTCGGGATGGCCCCGGTGATCCTGCTGATGGCCCTGGTGACCTGGGTGGGGTTCGTCCTGGCGGTGATGAGGGCCAACCGTCGAGGCCTGTCCCGCTGGGTCCTGGCTCTGGGGGCAGCGCTGGTGATCGTCTCCGGGCTCCAGATCTGGGGGCCCAGCCCGCAGATGTTCACCTTCGGCTTCCTGGGCGTGCTCCTGACCCTGCTTGACAGTTACCGCCGTCGCCCCAGCCGGTGGCTCCTGGTCTGGCTGGTGCCGCTCTTTGTGGTCTGGGGCAATCTTCACGGTGGATTCCTGATCGGGGTCGGGGTGATCGCCGTCTACCTGGCCGGTGAGGCGGCCAGCAGCTGGCTGAGGGGTGCCGGCGCGCTGGCCTGGCGGCGGCTGGCCGAGCTGGCGGTGGGCCTGGTGATCTCGGCCATGGCCCCCATGGTCAACCCCAACGGCTGGGGCATCTACCTCTATCCTCTCCACCTGCTGCTGAGCCCGGTGGCCCAGGCCAACCTGGACGAGTGGCAGCCTCCCGACTTCCACTCCCTGGCATCGCTCCCGGTGCTGCTGCTGCTGCTGACGACCATCCTGGGCGCTCGGTGGGCCCGGCACACCCGGATCGCCGACCTCCTGCTGGCGCTGGCGGGGACGGTGCTGCTCCTCTACGCCGTCCGGGACATCCCCATTTTCGCGATCCTGGTGCTGCCGCTATGGACCGACGGCATGCAGGGGATGTCCGACCGCATCCGCAGATCCCGTGGCTTTGGGCGCCCGCGGGGGCGGAGCCGGGCACCCGGCTGGTTCGTGGCGGCGGTCATGGTGCTGGCGGTGCTGGCCAGCGCGGTTCGCATCTCAGTGCAGTTGAGCAGTCCGGACAACCGCGTGGAGGGGTCCGTCTACCCGGTCCAGGTCGGTCGGTTGATCTGTGACGGCCCTCCGGCCAGGGTGTTCGCCCCCTACGGCCGCTCAGGGTGGCTGCTCTACCGCCTGGACCACCGCGACCCCACCGGACGGGATTGCGCGCCAGATCAGCTCTTCATCTTCGGCGAGGTCGACCTGATGGGGCCCAAGGTGCTGAAGCAGTACCTGACCGTGGTCTCTGCCGCCTCGGGCACGCTGGCGATCCTGCGCCGCTACCAGGTCAGCCTGGTGTGGCAGGGGAGAGGCACTCCGCTGGCGAATCTGCTCGGGTCGAGCTCGGAGTGGACCCGGGTCTACTCCGGCTCGGGGAGCGTGCTCTACGCCCCCCGGGCGGAGGCGGGCGCCTGGCTGGCCTCGGTACGCGACCACCGGCGCTGAGGCCGCTGGTTCAGCCCAGGTCGAAGGAGGCGTACCGCCGCCGCAGGACCTTCTTGTCGAACTTGCCGGCGCTGGTCTTGGGGACCTCGTCCACGAAGATGACCCGATCGGGCACCCAGAAGGCGGCCACCCGGTGGCGGAGGAACTCCAGCACCTCCTCCTCACTGATGTTCTCTCGGTACTGGGGCTGGGGGACCACGAAGGCCACCGGCCGCTCGGCCCAGCGGGAGTGGGGGAACCCCAGCACAGCGGCCTCCAGAACCTTGGGATGGGCCGCCAGCTCACCCTCGAGGGCGACTGAGGAGATCCATTCGCCGCCCGACTTCACCAGGTCCTTGGTGCGATCCACGATCTGGATGTAGCCCTCGAAGTCCATGGTCGCGACGTCTCCGGTGCGAAACCATCCGTCACCGGTGAAGCGACCGGCGGAGTCGTCGGGGTCGTGGTGGTAGGCGCGGGCGATCCAGGGCCCCCGTACCTGGATCTCGCCGGCGGTCTGGCCGTCGGGTGGGCACTGGTTGCCGGTCACGAGGTCGGCGATCCTCAGTTCCACACCCAGGACCGGGAGCCCCTGCTTGGACCGCAGGCGCAACAGCTCCTCGGGATTCCGACCCTCAAGGTGGGTCTTGACCACGGCAACGGTGCCTATCGGCGAGGTCTCGGTCATTCCCCAGGCGTGGACCAAGTTGAGCCCGTGGCGGTCGAACCCGGAGATCAGCGCCGGGGGCGCCGCCGAGCCGCCGCAGAGGATCATCCGCAACCGGGGCAGGGGCGTGGGCCGCTCATCAAGCAGGCTCAGCAGCCTTCCCCAGATGGTGGGCACGCCGGCGGCGACGGTCACCTCCTCGGTGCGGAGCTGGTCGAGGAGGTGGACCGGGTCGAGGTACCGCCCGGGCATCACCACCTTCGCCCCGGCCCCGATGCTGGCGTGGACCAGGCCCCAGGCGTTGACGTGGAACATGGGCACCACCGGAAGCAGGGTGTCCTGGAAGCAGAGGCCGATCCAGCCAGCGGTCACCGCCGCCAGGCTGTGGAGGTAGGCGGAGCGGTGGCTGTACACCACCCCCTTGGGTAGGTCGGTGGTGCCGGACGTGTAGCACATGGCGGCGGCCTGGCGCTCGTCCAGAGCGGGCCATTCCATCCCGGGGGAGCTCTCCGAGAGGAGCTGCTCGTAGTCGATCGTCTGGGGAAGGCCGGCGGTGTCGGCGGGCCCCTCGCCCATGAGCACCACGAGTCGCACCGAGGGAATCCGGCCCGCCAACCGCTGGAGCAAGGGAAGCGCCCCGCGGTCGCAGAAGATGATCCGGTCCGCCCCGTCGTTGATGACGAAGGCCAGGTCGTCCGGGAAGAGGCGGAGGCTGAGGGTGTGGAGAACCGCACCGATCCCGGGAATCGCGAAGTAGCACTCCAGGTGCTGCTCAGTATTCCAGGCGAGGGTGGCCACCCGGTCGCCCGGTCGCACACCCAGCTGACCCAGGGCCCGAGCCAGCCGCTCGGTGCGCTCCCCAAACTCCAAGAAGCGGTAACGCTGGGGACCGCCCTGGGCGCGCGGGGTGACGATCTCCTGGTCAGGGAAGCAGCGCACGCCATGCTGGAGCAGATCGGTGAGGGTGAGGGGATGATCCATCATCAGGCCGTTCACCGCTTGCCCTCCATTGAGATCAATAGCAGGGGATGATCTGGGAACCCGCTGCTCAGAGCAGACTGCTGCCTACCCTTCAATCCGGGTTCAACCGGGTGGTGGGCACCGGAGGGGAGGTGGCGATGTTGGGCAGGCTCACGGATGGGGACCAAGCGTCAGTATCCTCAGCGTGTCGGCTCCCGCATGGACCCAAAACACTCGCCACGCGCTTGGGGTCTGCTTATCTAGATAGGACTCCCAGAGCGGCTCGCCGCTCGGTCGAGTCATGGACTGGTAGCGGTGACGGTTGAGGCCGGGATGGCTGGGGCCAACGTCCCTAAGGAGGCGCAAGCCCTGCCGGGCCTTCTGTAGCTTGTCCCAGTAGTGCGGCTGCGCCAAGCCCTGGAGGATGTCGGTGGCTTCGTCGGTAAAGAGGAGAGTGAACGGTGGTGCGCTCACTCCTGGATGTCTTCGTCGAGAAAGTCATCCAGTGGGCGAACCCGATCGTGCAGGGAATCAGCGATCCCCTTGGGCAGCGACGCCCCGACCTGCTCGTTCTCCCAAACCAGCAGCTCCTGTTTCGGGATGCTCGCCAGCGGGGTCAACATGATCTCCCCGCCAGGGTGCTTCGAGACAAGAAACCGATCGTGCTGGCGTACCCCGACCCGGCCAAAAGCGACCCGGGCCCTCCCATCCGCCGCCACCTCGGTGACTGGCTCAAATCCAGGCATCGAGCTCATGACCGGGACTCCTCAACTGCACCCTGAATGTTCATTGGGACGACCCTACCACCGGGTGGGTAAGTGGGCATTCACCACTCCTCGCCGGCTGTCCTCAGCGGCCCTCCCGCCGGACCTTGATGCCGGCGTCCAGGCCAGCCACGGAGGTCCTCGCCGCACAGATCCGCCGGGGTCCGAACTCTGCTGGGGATGGTCCCACTCCTGGCGTCGGTTGACCCCGTGGCGTTGCTCCGGCGGGCAGTCAGCCCGCTGCCCCTGGCGCCTCGGCACCGGCTGAGGGCGCCGCTGGAACTGGGAGTGGGCGGTCACCGAGATGGGACTCTGCCCGATGCCATTCAGGTGACACGGGGGTAATCATCCGGGTGGTTGCACGCGGCAATCGATTGTGGTATCTATATCTAGAGGTGTGACGGCGGAGGATCCGAGCACCGTCCAGCGTTTCCGCTGGGCGCGCCCACTGAGGAGAAGGCATGCCGACTGTGATCGGCCACCACGATGTGAAGGACCAGAAGCACTGGCTTGCCTCGCCGAAGCGCGAGGAGGTCTTCGGGCCCCTCGGCGTCACCAACATCCGGACATTCGTCGATCCGCAGAACTCGACCCGGGTGGCGGTGCTCATGGACGTTGCCGACCTGGACGCCCTCATGGCCGCGATGCAGACCCCGCCGATGGCCGAGGCGATGGCAACTGACGGCGTGGTGGCCGAGACCTTGGTGATCCTCGTCGAGGCACCACGGTCGTCTGGCTGATGGGGCGGCCGGGGCGTACTCGACCCCCTTGAGAGGGTCGGGATCCCCGCCAAGGCCCTCCGGGCGTCCCCGAAGGCGGCTCGCTATGCCGAAGATGGTCAGCACTCACCCGCTGGTGTCGCGGTTGCGTCGGCCCCACACTCAGGCTCCGGCTCCGAGGGGTCCGGCGAGCAACTCTCAGCTGTCCTCTCGCCGAGCCTCGATGTAGGCGCCCAAGTCGGCCGGCGCGGTCCTCCTCGCGCGAGGGCTGAGGTCCATCGCGGGCAGATGGCCGGCCGCGATCAGACAGCCCACCGGGCCACCTCCGGGGGCAAGGAGATGGCCCCGGGTATCTCGGGCCGGCGCTGTGCGTGCCCCGGCTCAAGTCGCCGGGTGAGAAGACCTCCGGTGCTCATGGCAGTGCTCCCGAAGCGAAGTAGTCCGAAGTTCGGGAAGCAGCTGAACTCAGCACGAGTTGGGGNNGGGGGAACCGCGCCGGTTCTGACTGGGTTGCCCCAGAGCATCGTCAGCCGGCTTCCGTGGGCGCGGGCCCTGCAACTTCTTCTGACTACCTTCGAGATGATCGTGGAACTCGGATCGAGTTCAACCGGCGACCGAACTTCCGGGTAGCGGGAGCGGGGAGGTTCAGAGCCGTTGCGTCACCGCGAAGACGGGTGCCGAGCCCGCACGCTCAGCCGAGCGTGCGGGCTCAGGCACAACCTGGTAGGCAGTCGGTCAGGGATAGATGCCCCGGATCGAGGTGGCGTCGGCGACGCGCTTGACGGCCAGGCAGTAAGCGCCCATGCGCAGGTTGGTGTGGTGCTCCTTGGCCAGGTCGTCGGTCTCCTGGTAGCTCCGCTGCAGGATCCTGGTCAGGCGCTCGTTGATCTCCTTCTCCTCCCNNTGCAGGTCCTGCACCCACTCGAAGTACGAGACCGTGACGCCCCCGGCGTTGGCGAGAATGTCCGGGATCACCGTCACTCCCCGCTGCTGGAAGACGTCGTCGGCCTCAGGGGTGGTCGGGCCGTTGGCTCCCTCGGCGATGAGCTTGGCCTGAACCCGATCCGCGTTCTCTCCGGTCAGCTGATTCTCAAGGCCGGAGGGGACCAGGATTGTCACCGGGAGCTCCAGCAGCGCGCTGTTGGAGATGGCCTGGCGGGAGCCTGGGAAGCCGTCCACATGACCGGTGCGGTTGTGGTGCTCGATCACGCCGGCGATGTCCAGGCCGTCAGGGTTGTAGATGCCTCCCAACGAGCCGGAGACCGCGACCACCTTGAAGCCCAGGTCCACGAACAGCTCGGCGGCGATGCTGCCCACGTTGCCGAAGCCCTGGACGGCGATGGTGGACTCGGCCGGATCCAGGCCCAGCCGCTTGCAGGCTTCCATCGTCGTGACGACGACGCCGCGGCCGGTGGCCTCATTGCGTCCCTCAGAGCCACCGATCGAGATTGGCTTGCCGGTGACGGTCGCCGGGACCGAGTAGCCCTTGGCCATGGAGATGGTGTCCATGATCCAGGCCATGGTCTGGGCGTTGGTGTTGACGTCGGGAGCGGGGATGTCGCTCTCGGGGCCGATCAGGATGGAGATCTCACTGGCGAAGCGGCGAGTCATCCTCTCCAGCTCCTTCTGGCTCATGTGGATGGGATCACAGATGATTCCGCCCTTGGCCCCGCCGTAGGGAATGTTGGTGACTGCGCACTTCCATGTCATCCACATGGAGAGCGCCTTGACTTCGTCCAAGCTGACCTGCGGGTGGTAGCGGATGCCGCCCTTGGCAGGACCACGGGCCACGTTGTGCTGGCAACGGTAGCCGGTGAATACTCGGATCGAGCCATCGTCCATCCGGACTGGGAAGTGGACCGTAAATTCCCGCCTCACTTCGCGCAGGATCCCGGCCAGGCCCGGGTCCAGATGCAGGATCGCCGCGGCCTGGTCGAACTGACGCTGCGCGGTGATGAAGGGGTTGGCAGGTGCCCCTCCGGTCGTAGACGCTGTCGAGACGCTGTTGTCCACAGACTTCCCCTTCACAAACCAGTTGGTGAAAGTCGGCCAAACTGGACCGGCCGCGACCACGTTAGTCACGGCGGAGATGGCATGTCAAACTTGCTCAAGGTCCCCCCCGGGGAGTGCGCACCGGCCTCCGGGGGAAGGCCTCCGCGAGGTCGGCTCCGGAGTTCGACAAGCGGAGCCAGGGCCAGGTCTGAAGGGGCCGGGCGGTTCCCGCCAGCGTGCTGGCCCCCGCCGGCCGCCGGGCTGAGGAGGCATCCCTTCGCGGTGAGCGCCGGAGCTCTTCCGCCAGGGCCGCTCTGACTCGAGGTGGTCGCCACGCCTTAAGCGGCCCAGGTGAGATCATCAAGGCGAGATGGCCCATGAATCTGAGGATCGAGCGATGAGCGGTGATTCGCGGCTGCCCCGGGCGGGAAGCGAGCTGGATGACCTCTGCATCAACACCATCCGGACCCTGGCCATCGACAGCATCGAGAAGGCCAAGTCCGGGCATCCCGGGCTGCCCATGGGGGCGGCGCCAGCCGCCTACGTGCTCTGGACCCGCTTTCTCCGCCACGACCCTGGCGATCCCAAATGGCCGGACCGCGACCGATTTGTCCTCTCGGCCGGGCATGGCTCGATGCTGCTCTACGCGCTGCTGCACCTGACCGGGTATGACCTGCCGCTGGAGCAGCTGCGGCAATTCCGCCAGTGGGGCTCGGAGACGCCCGGCCACCCGGAGCTGGGCCTGACCCCGGGGGTCGAGGTCACCACCGGGCCATTGGGCCAGGGCTTCGGCAACGCGGTGGGGATGGCGATCGCCGAGCGCTACCTGGCCTTCCACTACAACCGTCCGGGGCGGGAGATCGTCGACCATCGGACCTTCGTGCTCTGCGGTGATGGCGACCTCATGGAGGGCGTGAGCTCGGAGGCGGCCTCGCTGGCCGGTCACCTCGGTCTGGGCAAGCTGATCTGCCTCTACGACGACAACCACGTCTCGCTGGACGGTCCGACATCACTCTCCTTCAGCGAGGACGTGCTGGCGCGGTTCGCCGCCTATCGGTGGCAGGTGCAGCGGGTCGAGGACGGAATCCTTGACCTCGAGGCCATCGGTGGTGCCATTCAGAACGCCATCGACGACCCCAGCCGGCCTTCCCTGATCGCGGTCCGCACCCACATTGGCTATGGGGCGCCTCACAAGCAGGACACCAACGCCGCCCACGGGTCCCCTCTGGGCCCAGAGGAGGCGGCCGCCGCCAAGCGCGCCTACGGCTGGGACCCAGATCGGACCTTCTTTATCCCCGACGAGGCGCTGGCCCACTTCCGTCGGGCGACCGCGGAGGGTGCGCCCCTCCACCGGCGATGGAGCGAGCGCTTCCGGGCTTGGAGCGAGGAGTTCCCCGAGCTGGCCAGCGAGTGGCGCACGGCCAGCGCCGGGGAACTCCCGGCCGGGTGGGAGGACGTGCTGCCGTCCTGGGACGAGGGCAGCGAGCCGATCGTGACCCGCGTCTCGGCCGGTAAGGCCCTGGCCCAGCTGGCGGCCCGGATTCCCTGGATCCTGGGCGGAGACGCGGATCTCTCGGAGTCCACCAGGACGGCCATCCCCGGCGGCGGCGACTTCGACGGCCGCAGCGGCACCGGCCGCAACCTGCACTTCGGGGTCCGGGAGCATGCCATGGGAGCCGCCTGTAACGGGATCGCCGCCCATGGCGGGTTGCGTCCCTACAGCGCCACCTTCTTCACCTTCTCCGACTATCAGCGGCCGTCGGTGCGCCTCTCCGCCCTATCGCACCTCGCGGTGATCTGGATCTACACCCACGACAGCATCGGGCTGGGCGAGGACGGTCCCACCCATCAGCCGGTGGAGCACCTGGCGGCGCTCCGGGCCATCCCCGGCCTGGTGGTGATCCGCCCCGGTGACGCCAACGAGTCCAGCTGGGCCTGGGCGGTGGCGCTGGAGCGGGGCGCCGCCCCGACGGCGCTGGTGCTGAGCCGCCAGAACCTCCCGGTGCTGCCGGGAACCAGGCGGGTGGCCCCAACCGGGGTGCGCCGCGGCGCCTACGTCCTGCTGGAGGCGGAGGGGGGGCCGGCCCGATGTCTGCTGATCGGCACTGGCAGCGAGCTGTCCATATGCGTAGCGGCGCGGGATCTGCTGCAGGGCCGGGGGCTGCCCACCCGGGTGGTCAGCATGCCGTCCATGGAGCTCTTCGCTGAGCAGCCCGAGGGCTACCGTGCTGAGGTGCTCCCGCCGGAGATCTCCGTCCGGGTCGCGGTGGAGGCCGGGGTGGACCAGCCCTGGTGGCGCTGGGTGGGTGACCGGGGAGGGGTGGTTGGCGTCAATCGCTTCGGCGCCTCGGCGCCGGCCCAGACTATCTATCAGCACCTGGGCCTGACCCCGGAGGCGGTCGCGGATCGGATCCAGGGGCTGATGGGCCTGCGGGGAGGGGAGCGAGATGGCTGAGACCGCGCTGCAGAGGCTCGCCGATCTGGGCCAGAGCCCCTGGTACGACAACCTGAGCCGTGATCTGCTCCGCAAGGGGGAGCTGAGGCGACTGATCTCGCTGGGCATCCTGGGGGTGACCGCGAACCCGACCATCTTCGAGAAGGCGCTTTCCGAGGGTGACGCCTACGACGAGGAGATTCGGGAGCTGGCCCTGGCGGGGCGCTCCGCGGAGGAGATCTACGACCGCCTGATCACCGACGACGTCCGCAGCGCCTGTGACGAGCTCGCCGAGACCCACAGAGCCACCGACGGTCGCGACGGCTATGTGAGCTTGGAGGTCTCCCCGGCTCTGGCTCACGACCTGGGCAACTCGGTCATCGCCGCCGGGCGCTACTGGAGAGCGGTGGACCGGCCCAATCTGATGATCAAGATCCCCGCCACCAGGGAGGGGGTGGGGGCGGTGGAGGAGGCGCTCTTCCAGGGCTTCAACGTCAACGTCACCCTGATCTTCGCGGTGGCGCGCTACCGGGAGGTGATGGAGGCCTACTGCCGGGGACTGGAGCGCCGGCTCGAGGCGGGCCTGCCCATCAGCCAGATCCGGTCGGTGGCCAGCTTCTTCGTCAGCCGGGTCGACACC
>PLTL01000068.1 GCA_003164475.1 Candidatus Dormiibacterota bacterium
TGTCGACGGCTGTCACGGTGGCCGCAACCGGCGCGGTCGCCGGCGTCGCCGGGGAGGACGCCCCGCCCGTCGACGACTGCGTCTGCGGTGTGGTGATCACCACCCAGACCGCGGCCCCGGGTGCCAGAGAGGGCGGTGCGTCGCCCGGCTTGATGAGCACGGCGACCACGGCCTGGCCCGCGGGCGGCGGGAGGCTGCCCAAATCGGCAGCGATGAGAGGCGCGCCCTCGGGCATGGCCACCGCCGCGGGGCGCCCGATCACGGTCGACTCCTTGCCGACGGTGATGAAGGCGATCCCACTGGTGCCCGTGGAGACCGTGGCCAGTCCCAGATCGGAGGCGGTGATGACGTCCCCGGCATCGACGGGGTGGGAGAGCACCAGGACCTGGTACTGACGACCCACCTGCGTGAGCACGGTGCCGAAGCCCAGGGCGCAGGCCACCACCAGGAGGAGCCCCAGGATGGCGAGCGGAACCCGGATGCGCCGAGGGCGGGGCCGGAGCCGCGATGGGGCCTCCGGGAGCCGGGCGACATGGAGGTTGCTCATCGCTACGGGTTCGGGACGATCACCGTCCCGATCTCATCCACCGTCACCGGCGTCGCTGTCGACTGGCCCGCAATGTCACCCAGGTCGCCGCCTCCGGCCACCCCCACCGTGGTCCAGCTCACGTCGTACACGATGTACGTGGTGATCGTGAACTGCTGCTTGGGAGCGTTCCCCGAGGTCTCCTGGTACGTGTACCCGCAGGTGGTGCTCTGGTCAGCGTCAGGGATGCTGGTGTTGTACGCCACCCCGGGACCATTGCAGGTCACCTTGTTTCCGTCACCCATGTCCCAAACGACTGCAACGGCTCTGGCGGTAGCGGTGGCCGTGATGCCATCGGCGGTGGCGCTCTTGGTGATCGGCGTCCACTCGGCTGGGTCGATCCACAGCCAGCTCTCCAAGGAGACGATGGCCTTCCCTCCGGATGGGGCCGTGGAGACGGTGGGAGCGGGGAGATTCAGCTCGGACTCCGCGGTCTGGGCGACCTGGCCGGGCGTGGGGGCAACGGGGGGTTGAGGCCAGACCTCGGCCAGCCATTCGCCGACCTCGTCGTCCAGGACTGGGGTGCAGGTGACGATGTAGTAGTCGGGGTCTGTGGATGTCGACGTGTGCCAATCACCGTACTGCTCGAGCAGCAGCGTCTCGTCCTCCGTAGTGAGCGCGGTGAGCGGGCCCTGCCAGCTGCAGGTGACCGTCGTGGTGCCACCAGAACCCGAGCCACCCGAGGAGCCGGTACTGCCCGCGGACACCGTGCATTGCGTGGCAAGCGGCTCGCACGATATGCCGGTGGAGTCCCCTGGTGGCGCTGAAGGCGCGGGGCCGGTTGAAGGCGCTGCCAGCACACCGGGGCTGGCCACCACGATTCCGAGCGCCGCGGCGATCAGGGAGAGGCGGACGCGGGTGTGCATGGTGTGGCCTCCGAGACCTCGTTACTGATCTTCCACGTGCCGGACTGCAGGAGCATGGTCACGGTGAGGTTCTCCCAGCCGGACGCCGTGGTCCAGCCATACGGCTGCGGGCTGGTGGGCGTGGTCGTCCCCTTGTAAGCAACGTACTGCGTGTCCCAAGCGCAGTCCTGGACGGTCGCGGTGCTCCCGTCTACGCTGGTGACCACGGGGTGGGGCGTCACCGTGCCGACCACGACCTGGCCGCCCACCTTTGCTATGAGGTTCAGCCAAGAGACGTCGTAATTCAGCTCGTATCCCGTGTACCACTCGTCCAGGCCCGGGTAGTCGTTGCCGTTTGTGGGGTCGGCGCCGGCGGCGACCCACGCGGCCCAGGCCTGGTCGTAGTCGTGGATGAGCGCCGCGTCCGTTGGATCCACCGTCGGGGTCGGTTTGGCCGTCGGCGTCGAGGAGTCTGCCGGTGTCGGGGTCGGCGAGGTTGTTGTGCCACATGCCGCGGCAGCGAGGACTACGATCGCCAGCGCCGCGCAGGCTAGCGAGGACACCAAGAGCCGGGACTTTCGGAGGCGTCGTGCGTGGTCGGCGCGCCGCGATCGGTCCAGCAACACGCGGGAGATATACCCCCATTCAGCGCTCAGGGTAGGGCCCTCCTCCACGGTGCCGCCCAAGCGGCGCGCAACCTCGAGCGAAGCCGCGGCCCTCCCCGAGGCACGCGATCCCTTCCTTTGCGATTGTCTCACACGCAGTTCGCGGCGCGTTCGCTCCGCCTGACGCCTGGCGGGCTGCCCAGGAGTTTGGTTCGTCATGCCTCGCGACAATACCAAATTCGCCAGGCTTTAGCAGGCTTGTTTCACCAGGGTACAGCTACACCGATCGCTACACCCTCCCGAATACAGGGGCGTCTCCGCGAGATTGGTTGTGGCCTACCGTTCCAACTCCGTTCATCGACCGCGGAGCCCCCGTTCCGCGTGGCAAGCGCGTCAAACTGTGTCGGCGGCGATGGACGATGTGAACGAGCCACACCCGACAGCACGGCGGCGGCACGGGAACCGCATCCGGCAGCTCCGGCTGATCGCCAAGGCCAGGTATCCCGGCGCCTTCAGTCAGGTCGAGGTGGCCCGCCGCCTAGGGGTGACCGTGGACACGCTCCGAGCCTGGGAAGGGGGAAGGCAGCGGCCCTGGCGCAAATGGTGGCCGCGCATCGCCCGCGAGTTCGGCGTGCGGGTCGAGGACCTCGGCCTCGACGACGACGCCTGACCGTCACGTAGGCCGACGATCACCGGATGTCCGCCGGGTTCAGCGGCTCTCCGAGGTCCAGGCCGAGGCCG
>PLTL01000233.1 GCA_003164475.1 Candidatus Dormiibacterota bacterium
CCGTACTCCCCCATCGTCCCCAGCTTGATCAGGTGGCAGTCGGGGACCCGTTCGTGGATCGCGAAGAGCAGGTTGAGGGTCCCGCTGACATTGTTGACCTGGGTGAAGACGGCGTGGTCGCGATCGATCATCGAGAAGGGGGCGCTGCGCTGCTCGGCGAAGTGGATGACCGCCTCAGGGCGGAACTCGGCGAAGAGCTGGTCAACCGCGGCGAAGTCGGTGAGGTCGGCGCGGCGCCACAGGATCGTCTTGCCGGTCAGCTCCTGCCAGCGCCGTACCCGCTGCGGCATCGACCTGATCGGGACCAGGCTGTAGGTTCCACCCTCCCGGTCCCAGCTTCGCCGGGCCAGGTTGTCGACCGCGACGACCCGATGCCCCAACCGGGACAGGTGCATAGCCATCGGCCAACCGATGTAGCCGTCGGCTCCCAGCACCAGCACGGTCAGACCGCTCGAACTCGCTTCACGGGTCATCTGCCCATCTCCCAGCGACATGCCGCCCAGGGGCGCCTCTTGCCGCCAATGCCCTCACCTGCATCATCGAAGGCCCGGTGGGCCAACCCGGCGATGTTGCCAGAGGCGATGAGATCAAGTCAATCGAGAAGGGGGTCGGAGCCGAGATTCTAAGCAGGAACTCAGCCGCTGAGCCAGGACTGGATCACCTGGTCGATGTGGGTGATCGGGATCGCGAAGGCGTTGGCCCCGGTCTCCGCCGCCAGGGTCAGGATCCCCACCACCTGGCCCCGCGGCGTGAGCACCGGGCCCCCACTGTTGCCGGGGAAGACCTGGCCCCCGATGCGCATCAGCCCGGTGTAGTTGGAGACCTCCCCGGGGGCGGCATCGGGTACGGTGGCGCTCTGGTCGAGCGCGCCGACCTCGGAGACGGTCACCGGGGGATGGCCGGTGGCCCCCTGGGCGGCCAGCACCACCACGGGCTCCCCGACCGGTGGCAGCGAGTCCTCGATCGGGAAGGCGGCCTCCTCAAAGCCCCAGACGTGAATCTCGGCCAGGTCCCAGGCGGGGTCGTCGTTGATCACCTCGGCGCTGTACTGGAGGCCGGAGGGCAGGAGGATGTGAAAGCTCTGGCCCTCGTGGACCACGTGGTCGTTGGTGAGGAAGTCGCCGGTGTCGTCGACGGGCCAGCCGGTGCCCAGCTCCTCCGAGGTGGGCCCCACGGCCACCACCGTCACCACCTCCGGGAGGTCAGCGGCCGCCACCGCCTCCAGCAGCTGGCTGGCGGCGGCCGGCATGGGAGCGGGGCTCGAGCTCGCCGCTGACGGGCTGGCCTCGGGCCGGCTTCCGGTGTGGCGGTGGGGGAGGTTGGTGCCAAAGATCACCGCACCGGACCCGACCGCGATCCCCATCGCGGCGATCGCCAGCACCGAGACCATCCGCCGGCCAAGGTGGCGGCCCGCTGGCGCTTCTGGCTCGGGTGGTGAGGGAGGAGGCGGCCCCTCCATCTGCGCCCAGAGCGATGGCAGGGGAGGGTGAGGCACCGGAGGCTGTGCGGGAGCACCGGGCACCCAGGGCAGCGGCAAACGGGGAGTTTCCTCCGCGCCCGGATGGCTGGGCTGATCCTCCGCACGAGGATCCAGATCCGTGTTCACACCTCCGGCGCATGGGCCGATTACGCCTGGACTCCCCCGACCACGCTAAGCATATCCCTGCTGAAGCGCCCTGCCGCCACCGGCACCTCAGGCCGGCGGGCTACCGCTAGGTGGCCGCGTCGGGGCCGGGCCGGCCTCCGACGGGGTCGGGGCCCGCCGACGGCGCCAGATCCAGAGGGCGCCGCCGAGGACGAGCAGCACCACCACCACCGCCACCAAGGCGATCAGCCAGGCCGGCGCTGGAAGGACGTCGGCACCGCTGGCCGTGGCGATCAGGGGCACTGGGCTGATGACGATCGGGTTCGGCACCGGCACCACCGGAGCGGACCACTGGACCATTGCCTGCCCATCCCCCTGGGCCGGAGCGCTCGCGGCGTCAAGGATCGTCACCGAGGTCGCGGTGGGGCTGACGTAGCTCGTGCCGCCACCTCCCCCACCCCCGGCCCCGACCGCGTAACCACCGGCGGTACTGAGGCAGCTCTCTCCGGCCGCCCCTCCCCCACCTCCGAGGTAGCCACCACCGCCGCCCCCGCCGCCGAGGCTCTGTGACGTGCCAGCCAGCGTGGCGCTGCTGGCTGCTCCACCGGAGCCCGGCGCAGAGTCGGTCCAGGTTAGGCCGTCGGCGCCGGGCGGGCCGGGCGCGGAGCTGTCGTCACAGGCTGCCGGTGCAGCGGCCCCGCCCGGCCCCGCCACCGGACCCGGGGGGACCGCCAGCGAGGTGCCGCCCGGAGACCCGGCGGCGGCGATGATCTGGGCTGAGATGGTGACCGAGTCGCCGGTCCCGCCGCTTCCCCCCGCCGCACCACCGGCGCCGCCAGAGCCCGGGCAGCTGCTTCCCGGGCTGCAGCCGGGAGCGGCCCCGGCCCCGCCGCCGCCCGCCGCCAGGAGAAGGAGGTCGCCCGAGCTGTCCGTGACAAAGGTGGCCCCGCCGCCACCACCCGCAGCGGACCCGCCCGCGCCGCCGTTGGGATAGCCACCGGTCGACTGCGAGGAGGTGGCGCTCCACTGGCCGGAGGCACCCACTGTGATCGTGAGCTGCTCACCTGGGCTCACCGCCAGGGTACCGACCACCTGGGCACCGGCACCGCCGGACGCCCCACCCGGGTCCGACCCGCCGGAGCCGCCGTCGAGGGTGAGCGTGATCGAGGTCACCCCGTCCGGAACCGTCCAGGTGACCGGGGCGCCCGGGACACTGGGATTCCAGGATGCCGTGCATTCGCCTGCGGGGTCGCAGTTGGAGCTGGGCACGGGAGTGCCGATCGGCGTCGGGCTGGGGACCGGGCTCGCGATGGCGATCGCGGTAGGAAGCGGCGGAGGACTGGGGGCCGTGGAGGGGCTCGCCGTCACCGCCGGCGTCGCGGTGCCCGCCGCCAGTGGCGTGGCGGCCCGGGCCACCGTGGCTCCCCCGGCCGGCAGCAGAAGTGTCAGGACAGCGGCCCCGGCAGCGGCTAGATAGAGCGCAGCGGGTCTGGTCAGCTGGGCCATGGATCCCTCCGCCAGGTGGCCGGCCCCGATGAGGGGCGGGCGAGCGGACTACTGCAGAGGGGACGCGGGGACTTCGCACTCGGTTCCATCGATGGCGGGGACCGGGACCATGCCGAGGTGGCCAGGATCACCGTCCAGCCTCGACCACGAACCTCTCAGTCCGTCCCTGTCTGCACCGCCCCGAGGTAACGAAGGCCGCCCCGGGCGCTGAGCCGGTCACCTCGATGAGGCGTGCCCGCTCGGCCCTGTCCCTGAGACCCGCGGTTCCGGTCACGTTCCCCCACCGAGACAGCGACGGGGGGAGCGTATTACCTCATGAGGCGATATAGGTAGAGGAGCCATGCGCGCCTCCCGACTAGGCTCTCGCCTGCTGGCGGTGGGCTGTGCGGTGGCTCTCCTGGGCGCCGGCCTGGTGTTGGGTGCCACCCCCGCCCTGGCCGCCCCGAGGCCAGTCGGAGCTCCCAGCTCGTCGCCACTCGTCACCCCATCCGACGCCGCCGTTCAGCCCCTTCTCGGAGCAGAGAGTCAGGCGGATCTGTCAGTGCTCCTCCAAAGCGGCAGCCGGACGGCGCCCGGGGTCACTGCGGCTCCCAGCCTCGACCCCAGCAACGCGGCCGAGGCCGCCAGCTCCACCTCCGGCGGGGCCTACACCGCCCTGCTGCCCACCCGGCTGCTGGACACCAGGGCCGGAGACCAGCCCCTCGGGCCCGGCGACAGCCGAAGCCAGACCGTGACCGGGGGCAGCGTGCCGGCGCCTGCCACCGCGGTCACGCTCAACGTGACCGCCACCGATACGACCGCCAGCAGCTACCTCACCGTGTACCCGGCCGGAGGGACGCAGCCGTTGGTCTCGAACCTCAACTGGGCTCAGGGTGAGACGGTCTCCAACCTGGTCATCGTCCCGGTGGGCGCCGCCGGCCAGGTCATGTTCTACAACGACCTGGGCCAAACCGACCTGGCGGTCGACCTGGAGGGGTACTTCGCCCCCGAGCCCTCGGGCACGACCGCGGGCAGCTACGTCCCCCTGACGCCGGCCCGGATCACTGACACCCGGGTCGGAAGTGGCGAACCCTACGCTGATGGGGCTCTGACCCCGGGGAGCACCCTGAACATCCAGGTGACCGGTGGGGGCGGCGTGCCCGCCTCGGGGGTCGCCGCGGCACTCCTGAACGTCACCGTCACGGACACCAGCGCCAGCAGCTACCTCACCGTCTATCCGGAGGGGGAGGCTCAGCCGCTGGCGTCTAACCTCAACTGGACAGCCGGTGAGACCGTCGCCAACCGGGTCTTGGTGCCGGTCGGCCCGACCGGCCAGGTCACGGTCTACAACCAGCTGGGCAGCACGGACGTGGTGGTCGACGTCGATGGCTACTTCACCGATGGCAGCCCGCCGCCTGGTGATGCCTCCCTGTTTGTCCCCGTCAGCCCGGTCCGCCTGCTGGACACGCGCCAGACCGGCCAGACCCTGGAGCCAGGCGGGACTCTCCCCACCGCGATGACCGGACTCGATGGCATCGCCTCCAACGCGATCGCGGTGGTGAGCAACGTGACCGCCACCGACACCACCTCCCCCAGCTACTTCACGGTCTACCCCGGAGGGGTCCAGCCGCTAGCCTCGGACCTGAATTGGGGTCCGGGGCAGACCGTGCCCAACCTGACCGTGGCCAGCGTCGGCGGCGCTGGGGGAACCTCGTTCTTCAACGCCGCAGGGACAGCCGACCTGGTCATCGACGTGTTCGGATACTTCGTTCCCGCACTGACGACCCCGGTGATGGTCACCACGACCTCACTGCCAATGGCGTGGGCGGGCACCGCCTACCAGACAACCCTCCAGGCCTACGCCGGCACGCCCCCCTACTCGTGGCGAGTCAGCTCGGGCTCACTTCCCTCCGGGTTGAGCGTGTCCACGAGTGGCGTGCTTAGCGGAACCGCCGCCGTGGCCAGTACTTCCAGTTTCGTCGTCACGGTGACCGACTCTGCGACGCCGACGGCGCAGACGGCGACGGCGCCACTGTCACTGGACGTCTGCCCGGCAAGCCCGGTCGGTCTGATCCTCCGGGCCCCGACGGTGAGCTATGCGCTCAACTGGTCTGGCTACGTGGCCACGGGCGGTCCTTTCACCTATGTCACCGGAACCTTCAATGTGCCAAGCCTCCTGGCCACACCGACCGAGACCTTGGCCGCGATCTGGGACGGGATCGATGGGTTTGGGAATCTCTCGCTGATCCAGGCAGGGACGAACGAGACGTATGTCCCCAGCAACAACACCGTCTACACCGATGCGTGGTGGACCCTCTCCACCTTGGGCTACTACGAGCAACCAATCGCAATGACCGTGGTCCCCGGCGATCGGATGACGGTGACGATCTACCAAACCGCGGCCAGCAACTGGATCATCACCATACTGAACGACACCACCGGTGCGACCTTCACCACCGACCAGACCTATTCAGCGCCGCAGGTCACCGCCGAGTGGGTGGTTGAGGCTCCAGGACTTGGCGGAACGACCAGCAGCCTCGGCGACTACAGTCCCGATGTGACGTTCGCCGGCCTGAGCGCGGCGGGACCGCAGCGCACGCTGTCCGTGGTGCGCATGCTCCAGCCGGGGAAGACGGGGAAGCTGGTGCAGATGTCGAGTCCCTCGGCACTGACAGAGGCTGGCTTCGCCGTCGCCTACGGGAGTGCCACCCCACCGCCGCCGTGATCCGCCTTGGGTCACGCCCGCCAAGGTCCACGACGCACCCGGCCGATGATCGAGGGGCCATCCGACAGCTGGCTGATCCCCTGACCTGGCCGACGGTGGGCGATGCCGGGCGGGCGTGGCAGGGCTCCGGGCCGCCGCACGAGAACGCGGCGATCCCCGCACCCAGAGCCGCGTGGGAGCTGGCGGTGGAGTCCGGGTCCTCTGCTCCAGCCACACCCGGGGGCCAGGGTGCTAGCCGCAGGCACAGATAGGAGGGAGCTAACCGGGGACGCACCTCATGGCCTCAGGGGTGGGTCGCGTCCGCCGGGAGGCGAAACGCTGGGAGGAGAAGGCCCGCCCGGGCCACGTGAGGCCGGCCCGAGAGCCCTGGAGGCAGTCTGAGAGTTCCCGGGGGCGAGAAGTGGCTACAGCGGGCACGTTGTCTGCGCAGGGTGACCGGGCCGTGCCAAGGTGCCGGCTGACGCCCATCGATCTCCGGCGGTCTGGCTCCGACCGGGGTGAGAGGGATGGGGAGAGAACTGGCTCGCTTGCTGCCGGGCGCCTCCGCCACTGGGGCGTGGTGCCGGGAGCGGGACTCGAACCCGCACGCAGTGACCTGCACAGCGCCCTGAACGCTGCGTGTCTACCGATTTCACCATCCCGGCCGCAGCTGAGAATCCTACCTGACGGGAGCGCCCCCCCTGGACCGGGACAGCTGGGCGGGGACCCGCTCAGAGGCTCCAGTTGACGACGTCGCGGAAGCGCTGGCTGGGATCCCCCACCGTGCCGATCCCCGGGGTGTGCACCGAACTCAGGTGCACGTAGAGGTCGACCGGGGTGTAGAGGAAGACCCCGGGCATGTCCACGAAGAGTCTCTTGGCCACCTCCCGGTAGGCACTGAGCCGGTCGGCGGGGGTGGCCGCGGTGGCCAGGGCGTCCAGAGCGTGGTTGAGGAAGGGATCCGGGGCGGACTGGCTGAAGTTGAGGCTCTGGCCGGGCTCGACCCCGGATCGCCAGAGCGAGGTGAGGTCAGGGTCGGGACCGTTGTCGAAGCCCACCAGGGCCACCTGGAAGTGTTCGGGCGAGAGGGTGTCGGAGACGAAGCCCCCCTCGGAGAGGGTCTGCACCGTGACCAGGAACCCCTGCTGGTCGAGCTGGCCGGCGACCTCGGAAGCCGCCTGCGGAAGCGGGGGCAGGTTGGGCACGTCGAGGGAGATCCGGAGATCTAGACCATCCCGCTGCCAGAGGTGCGACGTGGGTGAGCGCCTCCATCCGTCGCCCTGGAGAAGCGAGGTCACCGAGCCAAGATGTCCGGCGCTGCTGACCGCGCTCTCGGCCCAGGTGATCGAGTCCGGCAGCGGTCCCAGCTGAGGGATCCCCAGCCCGCGCAGGGCGTCGGACACCAGCGCTCCCCGGTTCACCGCCGCCGCGATCGCCTGCCGTACCGGCAGTTCGTCCAGCGGTGCGGAGTGCTCGTTGAAGAGCAGATCGACGAAGGCGTAGGTGACGATCCGGGTCCGGACCAGGCCCGCTGGCAGCCCGGTGAGGTCCGATGGGGTGGCCGCCAGCCAGCCGTCCACGGTCCCCTGAGCCAGAAGCTGCTCAGCGGCGGCGGAGCTGGGCGTGAGAAGGATGTCGAAGCCGTCCAAGATCGGCCGAGGCTGGTAGTAGCGGTTGCGGGAGAGGGTCACCTGGTCGGCCCCGTTGGCGACGACCCGGAAGGGCCCGGCGCTGGGGGCGAAGAGAGCGTCGGTTCGCTGGTCCCCCCGGAAGAAGAGCCCAGGCGAATGGTGGTAGTGGGCGGCGGGCAGGACGGCATCCTCGGCGGCGGTCGGGAAGCTGGTGCTTGGCCCGGGCAGCACGAAGGTCCCCGACCACAGCGAGCTGGCGAAAAGGCTGACTCCGGTCCAGGGTGCGGCCATGTCCGGATTGGGAAACCTGGGGGACTGCAGCACCGCCAGGGTGAAGGCGACATCCTTGGTGGTAACCGGGGATCCATTGGACCAGCGCCGCCCGGAGGAGAGGGTGAAGTGGTACCGGGACCCGCCGCGCTCGGACTCCCAGCTGGTGGCCAGCCCCAGCTCCGGAGCCCCGTCAACCCCCTCCTCCATCAGGCCAGGGCCCGTCAGCGCCCCCACCGCCTGGGCGACCGGGTCGTCAGGCGAGAGCAGAGGGCTAAGCGGAGAGGGGCCCACCGGGGCGACCACCGCCTCGGTGTAGACCTGGTGGGAGGAGAGGGCCCGCAGGGAGATGCCGAGCGCGATCCCCCCACCTACCAGGAGGACCAGGGTGCCCACCGCCGCCAGGAACCGAAGCGGGTGGCGAGACGGGCTAGGGAAGCGCCACCAGGAGGCGGCTCGCTCTAGCCAACGCCCAAGCGGATCTCCACCACCGCCACCAGGGCGAAGGCGACGGTCAGCCAGATGGAGGCGCGGAAAAGCACCCTTTCCAGTCCCCGACGGGTCCGATAGCCGCCACCCATGTCCGTCCCCCCCCCGATCGTGCCGCCAAGGCCGCTTGAGTTGGGGGTCTGGAGCAGGACGGTCACGACCACCAGGATCGCCAGGACCATCTCCAGGACGCCGATTGCGGACTTCACGATGCCTCCGCCACAAGATCGGGCGGATTATAGCCTCGGAGGCTGGGAACCTCCGCCATGGAGGTCTGCTCGAACCGGCTCGGCTCCTCGCCCTCGACGATCCGCCAGGCGGTGGCCGCGGCCAGCTCGCCCCCCTCCACCGCGAGCACCACGTAGTGATAGCCCGGCCAGGCCCTGTCGGTGTCGAGCTGGCTGGGGCGGGCGACGTGGTCTGGGTGGGTGTGGTAGAAGCCGACCACCTCCTGACCCAGCTCGCAGGCCCTCCGCTCGGCCAGGACGATATCCCCCGGGTCCAGCTCATAGCGGTCCTGACGGCGGTCCTGGACCAGGTTGTGGCCCTCCAGGACCAGTGTCACCTCGACCTGATGCTCGTCAGGCACGCCCACCAGCACCCCGCAACCCTCATGGGGGTAGGCGGCCTCGGCGAACCGCCGCATCAGCGCCAAGGACCCAGGACGCAGGAGCAGCACGGGTGCCGCCTTCGCCGTCATCCGGCCCCACTGAGAGCGTCGCCCAGATGGCTGGTGCCCTGGCCGGGAAAGACCATCAGCGCGACGCCCTCACGGAGACCCTCCTGGACCAGTTGCTCCCGACCCCAGAGCACCTCGCCCCGGGGAGTACCCGGCCAAGATACCCTCCTCCCGGGCTGGCCTGCGGGCGAGATCGCGGGCGGGCTCGGTGGGACCAGCGAGCCTGCGGTGGGCAACCGAGGGATCGTGGGTGCCCGGGACGATCGCGCTGCTCCCCGCTCGCGCACCTCCTGCCCGTCGACGGTGCCCTCGGGCTCGAGGCTGCAGGAGGTCACCGGGGCCCGCGGGCTGACCTCTTCCGCATGAGCCAATCCCCTTTGGCGAAGCGGGCCGAGCCACCCAGCTCTCTCTCGATCCACATCAGCCGGTTGTACTTGGCGGTCCTCTCACCACGCGAGGGGGCGCCGCTCTTGATCTGGCCGGCCGACACCGCCACCGCCAAGTCGGCGATGCCGCTGTCCTCGGTGTCCCCGGAGCTGTCGCCGACCACCACGCCCAGCCCGCCGCGCCGCGCCTGCTCGACCACGTCGAGGGTCTCGCTCACGGTGCCGACCTGGTTGAGCTTGATCAGGATCGCGGTGGCAACTCCCTCGTCGATCCCGCGCTGCAGTTGCAGAGGGTTGGTGGCGAAGATCTCGCCGCCGACCAGCTGGACCTCCGGGCCTAGTCGCGAGGTGAGCTCCTTCCAGCCCTCCCAATCGTCCCCGGCGAGTCCGTCCTCCAGAGACACGATCGGGTACTGGCGGACCCAGTCCTGCCAGAGGTCGATCAGCTGACTGGAACTGAGGCTGCGGCCCTCGCCCTCGAGGTGGTACCGACCGTCGTGGAACAGGTGACTGGCGGCCGGATCGAGGGCCAGCGCCACCTGCGCCCCAGGGCGGTACCCGGCCCGCTCGATGGCGGCCAGCACCAGCTCGACTGCCTCCACGTTGCTCTTGAGGTTGGGGGCGAAGCCGCCCTCATCCCCCTGCCCCACCTCGTATCCACGTTCGAGCAGCACCTGGCGCAGGCTCTGGAAGACCTCGGCGCCGGCCCGCATCGCCTCGGCGAAGCTCTTCGCCCCAACCGGCGTCACCATGAACTCCTCGAAGTCGACCGAGTTGTGGGCGTGGGCTCCGCTGTTGAGGATGTTGAATTGGGGAAGCGGAAGCACGCAGCTGCCGACCCCACCCAGGTAACGGTGGAGCGGCAGCCCCAGGAAGCTCGCCCCCGCCCTGGCCACGGCCAGGCTGACGCCGAGCAGGGCATTGGCCCCCAGCCGCGACTTGTTGGCGGTGCCGTCGGCCTTGAGCAGCTGCCGGTCCACCTCGCGCTGGTCCAAGGAGTCCAGACCGTGGAGCAGCGGCCCCAAGGTGGCGTTGACGTCGGCGATGGCCTGATCCACCCCCTGTCCCTGGTACCGGCGGGGGTCACCGTCCCGCAACTCCACGGCCTGGTGCAGCGCGGTGGAGGCCCCCGACGGCACAGCGGCCCGACCCACCTCACCCCCCGTCAGGGTCACCTCCACCTCCAGGGTGGGGTGGCCTCGGGAGTCCAGGATCTCGCCCGCCAGCACCCGCTCTATGAAGCTCAAGCCAAGCCTCCCCAAATGCGCCGGGCGAAGCGCCGGCGAGCCGCTAGTCTCGGGTGACGATGCGCCCGCCCAAGCCCCGACTCCTCAGATTGTCGGCTGGCCGGTGGCTCATCGCAGCGGCGATCACCCTCATCGTGTTGGCGGTCCTCGCCGGAGTCCTCGCCAGCCTCAAGCAGACCAACACCGGGGAGGGACCGCCCCAGGCCCAGCTCCAGGGCAGTCTGCCCCTCCGGCCACTGACCGTGGGCCGCCCGGCCACCTTCCACCTCACCCTCGACGACAAGGGAGGCGCGGCCCTGGACCCGGCCTGCGTCGGCGGCAACCTGACCCCGGAGTTCACGGTGCTCCAGGTCACCATCCTGGGCAGCCCGGCCAGCAGCTGGAGCCACGACCGGTCCTGCGGCGACATCCTGGAGGGCAACTCGAAGGTCAAGGTGGTGATCACCGTCATGCCACTGCATCCCGGTACCTACACAGTCAGGCTGCTGCCCCAGGAGAGGGCCAGGCTGGGGTTGGATCAGGCACCACCGGTGAGGTCACCGTGCGCCCCTGAGGAGGCCCTGGTCGCCTCCACCAGGGCCCGGTGCACCCTTGGGGATCCGGCCACGATGTTGCCGCTGTAGGGAAGTCCCTCGACTCCCTCCCAGTCCGAGACCCGTCCGCCCGCCTCGGTGACCAGGAGGGCTCCGGCGGCGATGTCCCAGAGCTTGAGCCCGAGCTCGAAGAATCCGTCGAAGACCCCGGCCGCCGTGAGCGCCAGGTCCACGGCGGCGGCCCCGGTTCGGCGGACATCCTCCACCTTCCACAGCACCCGCTCCAGGGCCGAGACCAGACGCGGGATGTCCCTCTGAGTCTTGTAGGGGAACCCGGTGGAGACCACCGCCTGGGACGGGTCGGTGTCGGCCAGATGGAGCCGGCGCCCCTCCTCGTCGAAGGCCCCCCGGCCGGCCGAGGCGGTGTAGGTGAAGCCCAGGAAGGGGGTGTGGACCGCCGCGACCACCGGCTCTCCCCGCTCCAGCAGCGCCACCGAGACACCCACCAGGGGGAAGCCCCGGCTGAAGTTGGTAGTGCCGTCCAGAGGGTCCACCACCCAGCCCGTGCTGGGCACCGGGCCGCCCGTCTCCTCGGCCAGGATCGGCAGCTCCGGGAACACCGAGGAGAGAATCCGGACCACCACCTCCTCGCTCTCGCGGTCGACCGCGGTGACGTAGTCGCCCGGACCCTTGCTCTCGGTGGCATGGAAGCCAACCCCGGCCGCCTTGATCACGGCACCACCAGCCTGGGCCGCGTAGCGCGCAGTCGCCAGCGCCAGCTGGCGGTCGGGAGCGGCCTCGGTCTGGTTCAGCGCCGGCCCCGGCCCCGCGGGGGCTCGCGGGAGACCTTCTTCTTGCGCTTCTTGTCCTTCTTGCTGACAGGAGCGCTGCTGAGGAAGGCCTCCCGAGGCGGCTCCGGCGGTCTCGGGGGCGGCGGCGGCAGGTCGGACTCAGTCATCTCGGCTCATATGGTGCCAGTTCCGGGTGCCTCCCGTCACTCAACGGAGCCGACCGGGGTCCGCCCCGAGCCAGAGAGGCCGGCCGGGCCGGAGCCGGGCCACCGCCACGCCCCGGAGCGCCTCCGCCGGCAGCGGGCCGAACTGGTCACTGTCAGTGCTGGCGGCTCGATTGTCGCCCAGGACCCAGATCAGGCGGCGCTCCCGGCTCACGGCGCCGACCCGCTTAACCAGCTCGAAGCCGGGCCGGTGGGGATGCACCACCACCACCACCTGGCCGAGCCGGGGCAGCCTGCGGGGTGCCCGACGGACCAGCACCCAGGCCCCGGAGGGGAGCAGCGGCGCCATGCTCTCGCCCTCGACCGCCACCAACTGAGGCAGGAGGGCGCGGATCAAGCGGGTCAGACGAGTGATTCCGCCGCTGGCCACGGCCTGATGTTACGTTTGACAGGGGCCGGGCCGAGGGTCCGGTGAAGTTACCAACAAGGGAGATGCGCATGACCTTCAACCTCAAGAACAGCCTCGCCCCCCGGCGAGTGGTGCACGCCCACTGCGACATCCCCTGTGGGATCTACGACCCCCACGAGGCCCAGCTTGCCGCCCAGACCGTGGAGACCATGGTCACCAAGATCAAGGCCCTGCCCGACGACGGCTCGGAGGCCAGCCGCAACTCCTTCGCGCGAATGGTGACGGTCAAGGAGCAGCACGCCGAGCGGGTCAAGCATGAGGTCCAGGTGCTCTGGAGCGACTACTTCAAGCCCGAGCATCTGGAGAAGTTCCCTGAGCTCCATGACCTGGTCTGGAAGACCCTGAAGGCGGCCTCGGCAACCAAGCAGACCGTCGACGCCGAGAAGGCGGCCGAGCTGCGCAGCAAGGTCGACGAGGTGGCCCGCATCTTCTGGGAGACCAAGAAGTAGGCGGAGCGTCTGAGACCCGGCCCGGCCGGGGCGTCGGCCGGTAGCCGCTCCGCCCCGGCCCCCTCACAGCCGGATTCGACGGTGGCCGGCGGGCGTTCCTGGTAAGGCTCCCGCTGGGGGGCCTGGCTGCGGCGCTCCGGTCTGGCGCCGGGCCTTCAATCTCCCGAATCGGTCGGGCCTACAATCGGCCCACAGGCATTCGCGATGATGCCCAACCCGTGGGAGCAGACTTGTTCAACCTAGACCCACTTCCCGACCCGGCCCCTCCGACCTCCGGCCGCACTTCCACCTCGCACTTGCGGCTCTCCTCCGCCGAAGGCGCAGCGTGACAGCCGGCGAGCGGATCAACTTCCATTTCGACCCCCTCTGCCCCTGGGCCTGGATCACCTCCCGCTGGGCGGTCAGGATGGAGGAGCTGGGAGAGGTCGAGGTCGAGTGGCGGCTCTTCTCGCTGGGAGCCGTCCACGTTCCCCAGGGTGAGGAGGTCCCAGACGAGCCGATCGGTCCCAGTGGGATGGCCTTGCAGCTTCTCGCCCAGGCCCGGCGGCTCGAGGGCAACCCCGGGGTTGGGCGACTCTACACCACCATGGGCACGGCGGCCCACGTCCGGCGCCAATCCATCGCCGACGAGGAGGTGCTGGCGCGCGCCTGGGAGGAGGCGGGCTTCGACCCGGCCGGCCGCGAGGCGGCCGCGGCGGACCTCACCCTCTGGCAGCAGGTCCTGACCGAGCACCGGGCGGCGGTGGCGGCCTGCCAGGCCTTCGGGGTGCCCACCATCATCCTGGACGGCGGGAGCGGACCCGGGATCTTCGGGCCCATCCTGACCGAGGTGCCCAGTGACGATGAGGGCCGGGAGCTGCTCCGGGACTTCCTCCGTCTGACCAGGCGTGGCTACTTCTTCGAGGTGAAGCGGGACCGCGAGGGGCACCCCCCAAAGACCGGCACCTGAGGCGGCGGCGGCGAGGTCGCTGAGCCTGGAGCGGCTCTCCAGCCTGCCCCGGTTCAGAGCGCCGGCCCATCGTTGCTCGACCTCGGTGGCTGCCCCAGTGGAACCGCCTGATGCGCAGGACGGCCGGCCGCCAGGCGCCTTGGAGCAGGCCAGAGCCGGGTAGGCCTCGGCCTCCGAGTAGTCGCGCGATAGCGCCTGGCGGATCCCGGAAGGTCAGACCGGGAGCCTTGGTCGATCAGGACGAGCGGATCTGCCCCGGCAGACTTGACGCGGGGCCGCAGGTGTTGGCGAAGAGCCTGGCCAGCTCCTCCTCCGGCATCGGCTCAAGGACCGAGCTGGTGAGGTGGCCGCAGAGACGGACGGCCGGGGACCGCACGCGGACTTTCGCTCTGAGAGCAAGCTCGGCCGGGAGGGACCCCAACCCCGCCAGCGGAGGCGGGCTGGGGCGCTCAGTTCACCTCCGCCCGGCGGTCTGGCCCGAGGCCGGCACGCAGACGGTGAGAGCGGACTCCCTCACCACCACGGAGAGGACCGACCCCGGCGCGAGCAGCTCGCCGTCCGCTTCCCGAGCCTGGGGCCGGTCGGCGATGACCTCCACGCGCCGGGCCTTGAAGGTCTCGAGCCTTCCTCCCCCCGACCCCCGACCCAGCAGGCTGAGGAGGATCCCGACCCACTGGTGGAGCCACCGAGGTGCGATCACCACGACGTCCAGCAGGCCATCGTCGGGCAGCGCATTCCGGACCAGGCTCATGCCTCCCGGAAGCCTTCCAACGTTGGCAACCAGCACCGACCGCACCTCGCGCTGAAGCTCGGGCCCACCGTCCAGCCGGACCTGGGCGGGGAAGCGCGGGTCGCCCAAGTGGCGCAGGCCCGCAGCCGCGTAGGCGGCCCACCCGAGTCGATGCTTGGCCCTGTGGCTGGTGTCGGCCAGCATCTCCGCGTCCATGCCGATCCCCGCCGCAATCGTGAACGTCAACCCGTCCACCTCGCCGAGGTCGATCCGGCGGCGGCCGCCTCGGGTGGCCAGCCGCACCCCCTGGACGACGTTGGCGGGGAGGCCTAGGTTCAGGGCCAAGAGGTTTCCGGTCCCGGAGGGGAGCACAGCCAGGGCCACATCCGTCCCTGCCAAGGCCGACGCCGCTGCCCTCACGGTTCCATCTCCCCCACACACGAAGAGCACTTCCGCCCCGGAAGCGACGGCATCCCGAGTCTGGCTCTCGCCGGTCTCCTCAGACGTCGTCTGGAACCAGGCCGGCTCGGGCCAACCGTCCTGGGCCAGCGCCCGGGAGATCGCAAGGCGCAGACCCTCCCGATTGGCGATCCGGGCCGGGTTCACCAACACCGCACTGACAGTCATGGCCGGGCGCCGGGCCTCGCCCCACCGCCTCTCACCGGCCTGGGCGAGATCCGTTCCACCACGCCCGAAGCGTGTCACAACGGGCGGTCGCCAAGTGCGCCCAACCGCGACCCATGGCCGGGGAGGGATGGAGGCGACTCCGGGAATCGAACCCGGGATCGCGGTTTTGCAGACCGCTGCCTTACCACTTGGCTAAGTCGCCCCGCTCCGGCGGAATTGTACCCGCCGCCCCCCCACCACTCAGTCTCAACGGTCGGCGCGGCCACTGCAGCCGTCAGGCCCCAGGGGCCAGCCAGGGATCTTGGAGCTGCCTCAGGGAAGGGTGGAGGCAGTCCTCCTGTGCCGCCATGGCGCCGTGGCCGAACTGATCGTGGTCCGGCCGGATCGGCTCAACGCGATCGTCCGGGAGGTGTCCACCCAACCCTGCGAGCGTCTGGAGTGGGTGGGCCGACTCGGCAAGGTCGCTGCCAGGTGATCACCCGAGACGGCTGCGGATCACGCTCGGGGCGGACCCGGCCCGGAGCCGGCAACGCCGCAGCGCTGTGCCGGGGACGCGGGAGACTGGTCGCGGTGCGGCACACGCCGCTGGCGACCCTGATCCTGAAAGTCCCAACCACGAGTCGGTGGCCGCGGTCGGGCCGAGGCCGATTTCACCCTGGATCTGGCTGCGAGCCCCCGGCTCACCGGCGAGAGCGCCTGGGGCCGGCGCGGCCTGGCAAGGTTGGATGGAACGCCTGGCTCCGGCTCCTCGTCCCGCTGGCTCCACCAGCTCGTCCTTGGACAGCTTGAGCGGATGGCCAGGAGGCACACTGCTCCAGATGCGGTGCTCTCCTCAGGCCGAGAGCCGAGATCGGGAGGAGATCTTCAGCCGGTGCCGCGGGCTCGGATCTGGGCCAGGGCCAGCCGCTGCTGGCGGGGCTCCGCCTGCAGCCCGAGGGGCACCTCGGGCCGGACGCTCTGGAAGTGCCTTTGGCGATCGCCACGCTGAGCCGACGCCCGGCGACCCACGAGCTGCTTGCTGTGCGCGGCACCTCTATCTCAGCGGCGTCGCGGTCGGCTAGCCGGCCTGGCGTCGGCCACCGGTCGGCTAGTCGTCTTCGCGGCACCGGCCGAGCTCAAGCCGACACCTCGCACGCTCGACCCGCCTCCGCCGCGCTGATCCAGGAGCGTGGATCCGCGAAGGTCGCACCCCCCCTCGCGGCGATAGACTTGAGCGCGATGTCGCAGTCAGCATTGGGAATCGCATCCCCACTCCGCTTCGCTCTTGTGGGGGCCGGGTCCATGGGCGCCAATCACGCCAGAGTCGTCAAGTCTGACCCCCAATGCCGCTTGGTCGAAGTCATCGACGTTGACATGGCCGCCGCCCGGAAGTTGGCGGCGACATACGGGTCCCAGTACGGAGATTCGCTTGGCCGGATCGACGGTATCGACGCGGCGATCGTCGCCAGCTCCACCGACAGCCACTTCGAGCCGGTCCGGACATTCCTCGAAGCGGGCATTCCCACCCTCGTGGAGAAACCGGTCGCGACCTCGCTCGACCAGGTCCAGCGAGTGGTGGACATCGCCGCAAGCACCGGAACCCCCCTCATGTGTGGATTCGTCGAACGGTTCAATCCAGTGGTAGCCACTTCGAAGCAGCTCATCAACGATGACATATTCCACATTCGCACTCAGAGGCAATCGCCTCCGCCCGGCCGCTACTCCTCCAACGCCGTCTGGGATCTCCTGATTCACGACCTCGACCTGGTCCTCGGCTACTTCGGCCCCGGGGCGTGGTCCTCACTAAGTGCAGTGGGTTTCGTGGACAAGTCCACGTCGTCCCTGGAATCAGCCGAAGCGACATTCGAGCTGCACGGGGCGATCGCCAGCACCATGTGCAGCCGCCTCTGGCAGCGAAAGGTCCGCAGCATTCAGATAGCCACCTCCTCGACCGTGCTTGAGTTGGACCTCGTCCGACAGACCCTGACCATCTACAGGAACATCGCCCAGGAACAGTTCATTGGAGGCGCAATGATCTATCGCTCGGCCACCACCGTGGACGTGCCCTTCGTGCGGCATGCGGGCGAGCCGCTCGCACTGCAACTCCAACACTTCGTCGAGCTGATCAGGGGCACCGTCGACGCGGAGGAGGAGCGAACGAGCATCCTTCCCCCTCATGCTCTCGCCGAGACAATCGTCACATTATGCGCATAGCCATTTCGCAAGTCAGCATCGGCGCCGAGGAGAGAGAGCTCGTCGAGAAAGTCCTTCTGAGCGGCAACCTCGCCCAGGGGAAGTTCGTTGCGGAACTTGAAGCGAGGTTTGCCGATCTCGCTCAAGCTGCGCATGTCGTCGCCACGTCCTCTGGGACGACCGCCCTCCAGCTAGCTCTCGAGGTTGCGGGCGTGGGACCGGGAGACGAGGTGGTCACGTCGCCTTTCACCTTTGTTGCCACCTTGAATGCAATCCTCGGCCGTGGCGCGGTGGCCAGGCTGGTGGACATCGATCCGGTCACCTTCAATGTTGTCCCAGAGCTCGTCGAGGCCGCACTCGGAGCGCGGACGAAGGCCCTCATGCCAGTCCATCTGTATGGCCTGCCGGCCGATATGGGACGGATCGGAAGTCTGGCACACCAATACGGCCTCAGGGTCGTCGAGGACGCTGCTCAGGCTCACCTGGCGACGCAGGGCGACTACCATGTGGGCACAGAGGATCTGGGCTGCTTCTCCCTCTACGCGACCAAGAACCTCCCCGCCGGGGAAGGCGGCCTTGTCACGGCTCGGGACGAGGCTGACGCCGACCGGCTGAGGGTCCTCCGGAATCAGGGAATGCGTGCCAGGTACGAATACGTGGCGGTGGGTTACAACTATCGGCTGACCGACTTGGCCGCCGCCGTGGCGCTGGGCCAACTCACCCGTATCGCACAGATCATGGATGCGCGAAGGCGCAATGCCGAGTTTCTCACCTCGGCGCTCCAGCACATCCCTGGGCTGATCACGCCCCAGGTACCATCGGGTTACACACACGTTTGGCATCAGTACACCGTGCGTGTAACCGCCGAGGCCCCACTCACCCGCGATCAACTCGGTACCGCCCTCGACGCCAAGGGCATCGGGACTGGTGTCTACTACCCCAAGGTCTTGGTAGACCACCCCATCTTCGCGGAGCACCCCGGTGTCCTTGCCGATGAGCTGCCCGTCGCCCGCCAACTGGCAACCGAAGTGATCTCCCTCCCCGTCCATCAGGGGCTGAGTCTGGTGGACCTAGGCCGCATCGCGACCGCGGTGAGGGCGAGTTTCGAGGGCGAGTGAGTGTTCCTCGGCCGTCGGGTGGCCGCCATCATCCCAGCCTTCAATGAGGAGCGTCACATAGCCGGCGTCCTGGCCAACATGCCCGACTTCGTCGACCACATGATCGTCATCGACGACAAGAGCACCGACCAGACGGTCAAGGTGGTCTCTGAGCTGGTGGATCCCCGGATCGTGCTCATCTGCCAACCCAGCAACCAGGGATTGGGCAGCGCCCTCGTCTCCGGCTACAAGCAGGCCCTCGCCCTGCAAGCCGATGTGGTCGTGGTTATGGCAGGTGATGACCAGATGGATCCCGGCTATCTTCCCGCGCTGCTCGAGCCGATCTGCACCGGCTCAGCCGATGTCACCAAGGGCAACCGTTTCAGCTCCCGAGCATCCCTGCGAACGATGCCGACGAACCGGATCATCGGTAGCCTCGTCCTCACCTGGCTCACCCGACTGGCCTCCGGCTATTCGCAGCTGCAGGATTCCCAAAATGGGTACGTTGCGATCTCCACCAGGGCTCTCAGGATGGTTTCGCTTGCCTCCTTGGCCCACGGGTACTCGGTGGAGAACGCGATGCTCATCGAGCTCGGCCGCATCAGAGCGAGGCTGGTCGACGTTCCCATTCCCGCCCGGTACGGAACCGAGACCTCAAAGATGAGATTGGCAAGGGATGGGCCGGCCATCCTAGGCACCATTCTCCTTGGCGTGGCCAAGCGCGTCGGGAGGCTGGACCGGAGACGGCGCGGCAAACGGCCTGTGCGCCTCTAGGCGTGAAATGACATTCGTCCATCCAACCGCAATCGTCGAAGATGACGTCACCCTCGGGAACGATGTCAAGGTGTGGCACTTCGTCCATATTCGATCCGGCGCCCGTGTGGGAGACAGAACCCAGATCGGCAAGTCGTGCTATGTGGACACTGACGTGCAGATCGGAACCGGCTGCAAGATCCAGAACTTCGTCTCCATCTACGCCGGCGTCACCCTCCAGGATGACGTCTTCGTGGGTCCCAGTGTCACCTTCACCAACGACTTGAGGCCACGCGCCTTCGGTGAGTGGGAGCGTGTCGACACAGTGGTCAAGAAGGGGGCATCCCTGGGCGCGAACGCCACGATCGTCTGCGGCAACGACGTCGGTGAGTACGCCATGGTCGCTGCTGGCAGCGTAGTAACACGGCCCGTGGGAGACTACGAGCTGGTCGCCGGAATCCCCGCTCGCCGGATTGGGTACGTCTGCAGGTGCGGGAAGAGGCTGACCGAGAGAACCGAGTCCTGCTCCCACGGGCAAGGGCAGGAGTCGAGATGAGGGCGTCGAGACTGTTGGCCAGTACCCGCACGACCGGAGGGTCTCGATTCGCCGGTTGGCCCGAGTTGTCGCGTCGGCTCATAGCGGGAGACGCGCTTGCGATTCCATCACAGGCGACGGGGCCGGCGCAGCAGCGACGCCCCAGAAGTGGGGGCCGTCGCCCCGGGCCTAGTCGGCACACAACGATGCGCTCAGCGGGAAGTACTGAGTCGTCGCAGTCGCGTTCTTGGTCAGAATGCGACGTTTCTCGGGATGCCGCATGGAAGCAAGGTCCTGCGCCCGCTGCCGTGGCAGCGTTCCAGGCTGAGCCGACCTACTCCCCGAGTTCGGGGAGACCGCAGCCATGGGCGGGCGTCGCTCCCACCGATGACATGGCGCGTGCGCCGAAGTCCGACACGGCAGCGAGGCGACGGGGCAAGCGAACCACACCGAGGATCATGGGGCGTGAGTAACGCCGATATGCCCGGAACCGGGGCGAGGGATGCGTCCGGCGGGCGCCCGGGTAGTCCAAACCCCCGCGGCGCTGTTCCGATCGTTGCGTTCCTCCGTCGCCGGGAAGGCGCACTCGAAGTGCCGACACGGCTAGTCGTGCTGCTCTTCGTGGCCATCTCTGTGGTCGCACTCACCCTCAGCATCATGCTCACTCCCCCGGGTCAGGTCCCGGACGCCGGCATGCAATTCGACCGGGCCGTGGAGGTGTCTCAGGGCAGCTTGATCGGCCTGGTCCGGGATGGGAACTCTGGCGACTTCCTCCCCAAGGGCGTCGTCACATTTGAGATGGCGTTCGCCCCAATTCCCACCCACCCAGCAGCGAAGGTGACGCGGTCGGAGCTCCGAGAGGCGGATCGTAGCGTGTGGGGTCGAGCGCAACAGTTCGTGATCTTCGGAGGTACCACAGAATACCCACCGTTCGCCTACCTGCCAGGAGCACTGGCCGTGTGGCTCGCCAGAATCTTCAGCAGCCGAGTCATCGTCGCGTACTACATGCTGGAGTGCTTCAACGCCATCGTGTTTGTGGCACTGATGGGGTGGGCGCTGACTCTCTTCCGCGGCATCGCAACATCTCTTCTGGCTGCCGTGGCTTTGTTGCCCATGACCATCGCACTTGCAGGTTCTCCCTCGACCGACGGGATCATCATCGGTCTGGCCGCGGTTTTTGCCGGAGTCGTTTACCGCGAGCTGGCGGACGATCCTCCACATCTCACTGGCCGGGCCGAGATCGTCGTGGACCGCCGACGAGGCCTGGCGGGATGGGTGCCGGCACTGTCGCTGCCAGAGTGGGGAGCGGTGTGCGCTCTGAGTGTGGCCGTGCTAGCCAAGCCAGCCTACTTCCCTCTGGTTCTAGCGATCGGTGCCGTCCAAGCGAGGCAGCACGATCTACTGCGATATGTGCAGCGGGTTGTGCCAGTGGCAGCGCTGATGGGTGCAGTGCTGGCGGCGTGGTACCTACTTGGGGCGCGCTTCCAAGGTGCCTACGCCGTAGCTGGACCGGGAGTGTCTCCGGTCGCTCAGATTAGGTTTATCCTGACGCACCCTGTGCGCATCGCCCACGTCGCTGAGGCAACCCTCAACTCGCAGAGTGTCTTCTACTGGCATAGTTTCGTCGGCATCCTCGGTTGGCTTGACACGCCGCTTGAGTCGTGGCTGTACCTGAGCATCCTAGTCGCCTTTGGCGTACTGCTCGTCATTCGACTCGTCTCCGGCAACATCGACTGGTCAGCGTTGCTATGCTGCGCCGGGGCAGGTATTCTAGCCTCTGCTCTCGTGTTCATCACGCTGTATGTGGACTGGACCCCGGTGGGCTCCTTGGCAGTCCGAGGCGTTCAGGGGCGATACTTCTTGCCGGTCGCGCCGGTGATCATTGCCGCCCTAGGAGTCGACCGGGCGCGGGTGGCCTGGGCAACGGTGTGGTGGCGTGTTAGCGCCGCCGCCTGGCTCGCGATGGCGTGGCTCGCGGTCGGTGGGGCCAGCGCCGCCTTGCTTGGACGATACTGGCTGACCTAGGTCGGTCCTTCGGCACGTGCCCGTGGGGCCGAGAGGGCGGAATTGCGACGCCCCGTCGAGGTGTACTTCCCCGAAAGGGGGGCGAGGTTGAGATCGTCGACTCCCGCCCCCTGGGGGACACCCTGGTGCTGGACCAGCTCTGGCGCGAGCAGGGCATCCACCAGAGCCTCAAGCAGCTGCTGGCCGGGAGAAGACTCGATCCTAGGGTGGACACAGGTCCAGGTTCCCTCCGGCCGTTCGCGAACGACTTCGGCACAGCGCGTTGTGTGAGCAAGCCAGAGCTTGCCCGGTCGTCCAACGACTCAGTACAACCTACTCTGCCCGCCTGCGAGTCTTGGCCCAGAGCGCTCGCAGGCGTCTGGTGAACCTGAATGTCTTCGTGCTCCTCAGAGCCGCAAGCTCAGCTTCTGCCTCGCTGGCGTCCTGGCGCGCGCGCCAGACCTCTGCATACAGCTTGTCTCGGTGCTTTCGCACCTCGACCAGCTCGTGATGACTCCACCAGGCCCATCGCTCGTATCCGGAGACCACGGCCGGGACAAAGGCCATAGAACGGAACAGAATGGCTTGTGGCGAGATGAAGCTGGGGTCGAAGTCGACGTCCCGGTAGAAGCCATGGCAGGCGAAAAGCCCCACCCAGTACTCGCTGGGCCGCACATTCAGATGCGTCACCTCATCAAAGTGATCAGGAGTCGACGAGAAGAGGACCGCATCGGCGTGCCTGCAGAGATTAGCAACTGCAGCGGCCGTCTCTTGTGGGGGGAGATGCTCCAGTACCTCGATGCAACAAATGAGATCGTAGTCCTGTCCGAAATCCTCTGTCAGAGAACTGACGCGACAGTAGGGCCGAACCTGTTCAGCCACCTGCGATATCGCCCAGGCCGAAACATCAACACCATCCGCCGCCACCCCTCGCGCCCTCAGTGCTCCCACCAGAAACCCAATCGCGCAGCCGGCATCCAAAACGGTCAGTGGCTTGAGTCTTGTCAGAATCTCGCTGGCTATCCTACCAAACGACTCCTCCCACACTGGCTCACCCCATCGGTACGGGGGCGCCGTATCCTCAGGGCTCAACCGCAGGCTCGAGTAGTTCTCAAAGTATGCAGGGCCATAGTCGTCGCATGGCTCAGGAGGTCGTGGTGAGCCTTCCCTACCGCCCACATCATCGCTCGACTCTCGCATGGTCAGCCATCACCTCCACTCGGCCATGAACCAAACACGCCAGGCTCCGGGACCAACCAGAATAGGAATCGCTGCGTCAAGGAAATAGCTCCTCGCTCTGTCCAACGGCTCCTTGCGGCGGCGACGGACGCCCCACCCCCGCCGTCGCGCTTTGGCGCCACTCGATCCGACTTCGGCCTGCGAACGTACTCGGTAAGCCCAGGCGGATGCCCAGCCCTGTGCCGTCCGCGGCGAGTACGGTCACCACCACGACCCGAGAGTTCTGGACCCCACGGCCCTACCAACCTGTCCCGGCACTGAGCGGGACCCCGCATCCACGTCTCGATCCGTCGATCGAACCACTCCCAACTAGGCAACCCCGTGCCGCAATGATCTGGCCGCGCCAGCTTGAGCCTCGACGATCTGCTCCACCCGTCCCCCCATGCCGCCGTCGCATCTGAGGACGGTCCAGGGCCAAGCGGCGGCCCAGCGCACACCCACGCATGGCCACGGCCACTAGGGACGCCGGGCCCCGGCTGCATCAAGCAGCGTTCGCTCAACCCGTGCCCGTTGGCTTTCTGGGGTGCACTCAGCTACAGCCTCCGACCGCGCATGCGTCGCCATCGTCCGGCAAGCTGCCATATCCTCAACCAGCCCACTCAGAACGGCGCGCCACTCGAACGACCTCGCGATTCTGCCATTCACTCCATCGCGGATCCGGGCGCCCACCCCCCCGGCCGGCGACGAAACCACGACTGTTCCTACGGCCGCTGGTTCGAACCATTTCAAGTCCGACTTACAGCGAGTGAACAAGTTGTCCTGGAGGGGTGCAATCGACACGTCCACCTCTCCAATCAGCCACTGGAGCTCCACCGTGTCCTGCAGGCCCAACCTCTCCACTCTTCCGGCAAATGCCGCGAGCGCCGGGGGAACATCCAGGAAACCCACCAACCTGACAGACACGCGAGGGTCATCTCTCAAGAGCAGAGCCAAGGCGTCCGAGACCAGAGCAAAGTCGCGATCGTGGCTAGGCGACCCACTGAAGTAACCGACATGCCACCTCCCATCCCCACGGAAGTCCCCCTCGAGCTTCTGAGACCATATCAGCTCCGATTGCCTCACCTGCTCCTCGCTCAGGAAATTCGGCAATACCGAATACCCGAGCCCTGTCGCCCTCTGGACCTCACGACCAAGTACTTCACCACTGACGAAGACGGCGTCGCACAGACGGAGGGCGGCTCCTATCCGAGCACAGTACGCGAACCAGCGGGCCAGGTTCGTCTCGCTATCTGGAGCTATACCGAAGGTCTCGATCAACATCGGCGCGTAGTCCGGATCAAACACGAAGTCATCAAGGTCATACATGACAGCCACGCCACATGCCCTCATCCTGGCGATCAGGCGAGCCAGCCGGTTATTCAGTTGGGCACGACAGACCACCAACACGTCGATGTAGTCGCCGAGCGTTGCGAGATCATCCTCCTCGAAGGCCGTGAAGAACGTCGCACCGATTCCAGACTCGGCGGTCCCCGAGTTGAGAAGTGAGACCATGTTGCCGACGCGGTACCGGAACGTGCTGTTGTCCGGACTCGCATAGTAGTAGGCGACGCGCGTGCGAGAGAGAGAGAGAGAGGCGACCCTGTCCGAGAGGGGCGCGCGGGTCACGTCCTGGGACCGCGGTGACTCTTGAGGGCGGACCAAGTGGAACACCTCAGCCGACACGTCCAGAGAGCCAATCGATCATGGACAGGGTGGTACGCCGCCAGTCACGCGAGAGCTGGGACGCTACGTAGTTCGCCCTCCGACGACTGCTATCCGAGGCTAGCGACGCACCGTCGCACACAAGGGCGGCCAGTTCGGTAACTCCGGCCCCGCCGACAAGGATGTTGGCGCTGTACTTGGACAGGTCGGACTTGGACCGATAGGCGCTTGTCACCGCTACGGCCCCACTCGCCGCGAGGTCAAGGGGTGGGTAACTCGGATGGGGAGAGTGCATGAGAGCCAGACCGAGGTCGGTGCCCCCAAGTAGAGAGGCATACTCAAGAAGCGGAAGGGCTGGCTTGAGGATTGGCCGTACGCCCCTGGGAAGGAGGATCTGGCCCCCCGGGGACCCGATGAAGACGAAGTCCCACTGGTCGGGTGACAGAATGTCTTCTCTCAGCGCCTCCGCTATCGTCTCGAGGCCTCGAAGGTAGAGGTTTCGGGGGTTGCTAGGCCGCGCATAGAACACGAACAGCCTCTTCCCCTCGTGTGCGGGTGCGGGATGGAATAGGAGCTCAGGGAATGCAGGCTCGAACCACGTTCCCGACCTCACAATGTTGCTGCCGCCAGTCGTCTCGAAGTGCTCAAAGAGAAGCTCAGTGTTGACAAGGAAAGTGATGGTTGGGTCGTCGAAGACTTCTTGGCACCGGACCAGTTGATCTCCATGTGCATAGAAGATGCGTTCGTCGTCCTGCACAAGGTAGACAATCTGGTGCCCGGGAACGCTTCCCAGAGTTGAGCGCGTCGTCCACCATGATGTCGTGAGGAAGATATCTGTCGCGTTCATGTCGATGGATGATAACGCGCTGCCGGGGGGCAGCCAAAATGAGCTGACATCTGGTGCCACACCTAGACCGGATGAGCGCAGCATGTCTGCAAAACCGGTCAGATCGGGGGCATGCGACCGTGTAATGAGTCGGAGTTGCGCGTCGAGACGCTCTGCGAGAAGCGCGCCGACAATGATCGCCGTGATGACGCCGCCGAACAAGAAGGAGGAGCTCGTGGTGTCGGTCACGATGGTAACGCGTCGCGCGCCCATCCTTGAGTAGTGGAGGGGCAGTGGCGCAAGCTCAGGCCGTGCATCGAAGATGGAGAATGAGCCCACCGGCCGGGAACTTCGGCCTTCAGAGCGCCCGTGCCGCAGGTAGTGCACTAGAGGGTTCGTTCCGCCTTCGGCGACATCTGGATTGTGGCTCAGGTAATGTCTCGCGTCGAAGTCGGGTCCAGGGTTTCGGCCTTCTGCGGTCCCATGCACCAAGTAGTGCGCAATCGGATCAACGTCGGCCACCTGAACGTCGGGGTAGCTGGTGAGATACCAGGCGGTGTCAAAGAGTTGCGACTTGGTTAGCAGCCTCCTGTCTCGACGCAGCCGCCAGAGGCGGACGAGTCGCCGACAGCGACGCTTGAGACCTTCCAACGGTGACTCCCAGTGGTCGGGGACGAGTAGCAAGAGTGATTCTAGCCTGAGCTTTTGGGCAAGGAGCCGACGGAGGGGGGGGCCCAGGCACGGAGATGCCCTCGCAGTTGGCGAAGGTGTGCGTGTTCAGCGCCACGTCCCCCCCCCGGGAGGCCTCACCTTGGGAGTGAAGGTCCGTCACCGGTCCCGGCTGCGGGTTATCGCCGCTGGAGCAGGCCTCGTGGGCCCCAGCGGGAGTCCGCTGCTGGCCGAGCTGGCGCGGCGCGGCGGGATGGCGGGGTGCAGCGGGCTGGGCGCGGGACCCTCGAGGGCGCTGGCCGGGCTGGCGAAGAGGTACCGTCGCCACGAGCCGGGACGGGTGCTGGTGGACTTGCGGTGCCCCTGGCCGGTGGCGGGAGAGTCCATCGCCAACCTGGCCACCCTGCGACAGCAACCCGGTCTCTTCGGGCAGGTGACCTCGACCCCACCGCCTGGCGGGTGGCGGAGGCGATCGAGGAGCCGATGCTGGAGCGGCTGCTGGCGGCCCAGGCTCGGCCACGGCCAGGGTCTGGGCTGGGGGGTGGCTCCCCCCACGAGTGAGCCTGGACTTCAACTCCACCCTGGAGGACGCGGCGTCCAAGCACAACGCGCAGGCAGCTCCAAACCGGAAGCACGGCTTCGGCTTCCACCCCCTGCTGGTC
>PLTL01000035.1 GCA_003164475.1 Candidatus Dormiibacterota bacterium
CCGAGGGTCCGCAGCCGGGCCCTGCACATGGGCCCTGGGCCGCCGGAACCCTACCGGCACTCTGATACATCACACCGACAGGGGAGATTGGTCCCAGGGGGCTGCGATGCCAGAAACCGTTTCCGGTTATCGGATTCCGAGCCCGGGTAGCCCAGAGGCACGGCTCATCTGCTAGGCTGCCCGCAAGGCCTGATGAACATCGCCGTCGTCTCGCACAAGGGTGGATCCGGCAAGAGCGCGATCGCAGCGAACCTTGCGGGGGCTCTTGCCGCGGGCGGGGTGGACGTCTTGGCCGTGGACGTTGACCCTCAGGCCGGTCTCACCGCCGCCCTCGGGGTCGACCCCGACAAACCCACGCTCTACGAGGTCATCCACGGCCGGGCTCAGGCGGAGGAGGCCGTCCGCGGCACGAGCACCCCCGGTCTCTCGCTGCTTCCGTCCGACCTCGACCTCGCCGGCGCCGAGCTGGAGCTACCCTCCCTCGGGCGTTGGGACGCCCTCCTCCGGCGGGCCATCGCCCGGATCTCGGCCAGCCACGCCGTCACCATCCTCGACACCCCGCCAGGCCTCGGAGTGCTCTCGTTCGCGGCTCTCCGAGCGGCGGATGTAGCCGTGGTCGCCTGCCCGCCTGACTTCATGGCGTTCCGGGCCGTGCCTCATGTCCTCCGGACCGCCCAGCGTGCTGGCATCGACGTCCTCGGGATCGTGCCCACGATGGTGCATCGGAGCACCCGCCACGCGATCGAGGTCCTGGATCGCCTGGTCGCGGACTACCCGCAGCTGCTCCTTCCCGCCATTCCGCGCCGGGTGGCGGTGCAGGAGGCGGCTCTGGCCGGCCGGCCTCTGGCCAGCTTCGCCCCCAATTCCGACGCCGGCATCGCTTTCGCCGCCCTAGCTCAGGAGGTCCTGCATCGTGCCGACATCTCGGCCCACTCTCGGACAGCGCATCCCCTCGCCCGCTGAGCCTCGAGGCGCCGAGGCGTACTTCAATCCACGAGCGCGCAATCGCCCGTCTCTGGCAAACCGGAAACCGGAAACGGTTTCCGGTGGTTCGCCACCGGACCTCACGACGCTGCTTGCGGAGGCCTCTCAGCGCCGCGGGCCCAAGTGGGAGGAGCAGTACCAGCGCGCGAGCTACTACCTGCCCCGGGAGCTCCTGGCGGAGCTGGACACGGTCGCGACCCCCGAGCTGAGCAAGAGCGCGATCGTCACCGCGGCTCTCCGCCAGTACCTGGCCGGCCGCTCTCGCTCGTGACCGGTCGTCCGCGGAGCCGCCCCGGCCCGCTCAGCCTGTCGCGCCTGGCCGCCGAGGGGCTGGCCATGGAGGCTCAGGCTGCTCAGGAGGCGGGGGAGTTGGGCTACATGGCGCGCCTCCTGGTGCAGGCGACCATGCCGCACAGCAACCCGAACACCCTGCGGGTGGAGCGCAGCAACGGGCTGGTCACCCTCCGGATGACCGCCACCGGGGACGGGCTGCCCTACGGGGGCATCCCGCGGCTTCTCCTCGCCTGGGTCACCACGGAGGCGGTGCGTACCCGGGAGCGGACGGTCACCCTCGGTCCCACCCTGAGCGGCTTCATGGCCCAGCTCGACCTGGTGCCGACCGGGGGGCGATGGGGGACCATCCCCAGGCTCCGGGGTCAGATGCGCCGCCTCTTCACCTCCGTCGTCTCCGCCACCTATGACAACCGCCCGGAGGGCCGGTGGGACTACACGGCGATCCCGGTGGCCGACCAGGTGCATGACTTCTGGGATCCGCAGCGCCCCGATCAGGCGGCCCTCTGGGAGTCCACAGTCACCCTGGGGGAGCGCTTCTTCCTCGAGATCCTCGAGAGGCCGGTCCCGGTGGACATGCGGGCGCTCCGAGCCCTCAAGCGCTCGCCGCTCGCTCTCGACCTCTACACCTGGCTGACCTACCGGATGAGCTATCTCAGGGCGCCCACCGCCATCCCGTGGGAGGCCCTGCACGCGCAGTTTGGGGCCGACTACGGGCTGATCCGGCACTTCCGNNGTGGACAACCCTGGGGATCAGGAGAGTTTTCCACGCATAAACGCCGACGCCCGCTCACTCTCAATCCACGCATAAACGCCGACGCCCTCACGCATAAACGCCGACGCCTATAGGAACCTGTAGTAGATACCTATAGTTAACCTATAGTAGGCAAGGGCGCACCTGTGGAAAACCGGAGCCTCGCTCGGAGGACCCTCTCGGCGACGTCTGCATCGTGGTCGAAACAGCTCAACGAGGAGGGGGGGGGGAACGCTGCGCTCAGTTCATACAGGGCCAACTGATCAGAGCTGATCAGTAGCCGATGTGAGGCCCGCGCTGGCGGGCCGCCTGCTGTCGCTCGTGGGCCTCCCGGGCATAGCGGTCGTGGTCGCGATCCCCGTGCTGTCGCTGCGGCCGAGGCCGAGCGGCGGCGGTGGCGGCCGCCTGGTCGACGGTCCGGCCGTAGGCGGCGCGCTTCTCCTGGGCCGCCGTCACCCGAGCCCCCCGACCGTCCCGCGCCGGCGTCGTCGTGGGGGAGTCCAGCGCCCCCCGCTTGAGCTCCGAGTGGGAGGCGCGGGCGGCCAGCCGGGCGACCAGCTCGGCCTGATCGAGGGTCTCTCGCCCCTGCGGTCCCAGGTCGCTGCGGTGTTCCCCCCAGGTCCTGCGGTCGAGGACCACGGTGGTCTCTCCCCGGGCCCTGGAGAAGGCGGAGTAGAGGGCCTCCAGGCCTTGCTGGGGCGCGGGCAGGACAAAGGCCTGCTCGGCGGTCACCCCCTGGCTGCGCTGGGTGGTCCCGGCGTAGTCGAGCTGGAGCGGCTGCCCCCCCGCCCCCGCCGCCTCGTGCTCGTGGGGCCGGTACAGGGTCTCCGGGTGGCCGGTGTCCCAGCGGATCCGCAGCCCCCCCTCGCCCTCGGTGGAGATCTCGGTGACCGTGCCCCGGATCCCGTTGGGGTGGTCGGGGTCGAGGCGTTCCTCGAGGCGGACCCGGTCGCCCTGGAAGACCTCTCGCCGGCCCTCGCGGTCATGGACCTGGAGCCCGGGCCCCAGCTCGCCCTCCTGGCGGCGCAGCCCCTGAGCCCACTGGTTGAGGACCGCGGTGTCCTCCCGGGTCGCCGCCACCATCACGTAGTCGGAGATCGGCCGCCCGCTCTTCCCCTGGCCGGCCAGGCGGGCCCGATTCCAGGCCTCGGCCACCAGCTGGCGGGCCTCGGCCCGGGTGTCGGTGATCTGGATCCGGTCGTGGACCAGGTAGGCGGCGATTGCCTCGGGGCCGCGGCCGCCGCGCAGCTCGTCGAGGGCCCGCCTCTCCCACTGCTCACGCTGGCGGTGGACCTGGGTCAGCTCGCAGTACGCCCCATCTGCTTGGGCGTGCCGCTTGAGGCGCAGCCAGCCGCCGCCGGCGCCGACCGACTGGAGCTGGCGCTCGTCCCCGAGCAGGACCAGGCTGGCCCCGCCCCCTGCGTCGCCGGCGAGGCGGAGCAGGGAGTGGAGACGGGGGGTGTCGGCCATCGCCGCCTCGTCGACGACCACCGCCAGCCGGCGGAGGTCTCGGTCGGAGATCTCCGCCCGCGCGCCGCCTGCGCGCCGGCGGGCGAACTCCTCGAAGGTCATCCCCTGGGCGGCACCGATCTCCCGGGCCGTCCGCTGGGCGGTCTGGGCGGCGACCGAGAGGACCACCACCTGGCGGCCCTGGGCCTCCCAGACCTCGCGCGCCGCCCGCAGCGTGGTGGTCTTGCCCGAGCCGGCGGGGCCGCCCATCAGGCGCAGCCGCCGTCCTGGGTCGGTGAGCAGCTGGACGGCGGCCCGCTGCTCGGGGTCCAGGCTCACCCCGGTCTCCCGCTCCATCTTGGCCACGGCTGTCTCGATCTGGACAGGATCGGCAGCAACGTGGGCGGGGCGGGCGTGGAGCAGCCAGCGGCCGAAGGCCTGCACCGAGAGCTCCTCGCGGAGCAGGTCCTGGGTGGTGTAGCGGCCGTCGTCGAGGAGGACCAGCCGCCCGCCGGCCAGCACCCGAGGCATCAAGGCCCCCATCTCCTCGCTGCTCAGCCGGCCCCCGTTCAGGTGCCAGAGGGTGGCCTCCACCGCCACCTGGGTGTGGCTTGCCTCATGAGCGGTGAGCCCCTCGGGTGAGAAGAAGCGCTCCAGCAGCTCGCGCTCCCGCTCGGCGAGCGGCTGGGGCTCCTCGAGGACCACGGGCTGGGCGGCGACCTGGTCGACGGCGTCGAGGGCTTGGGTGCCGAACTGCGCCCGGAGGTGGTTGCGCCAGGCCTGGGTGTGGTCCTCGGTGGTCTCCTCGCCCTTGCCTCGCCGGGTGGCCGCCGCCAGGGTCCGGGCCGGCACGTCGGTCTCGATGCCGAGCAGCTCCCGGGCCCGCCGCACCTCGTGGGCCCGAGCCGAGAAGGCCTCGGACCAGGCCGGCTGGATCCCGGCCAGCTCGATGTAGCGGCCGTCCCGGCCGGTGTTGGGCACGATCCGGAGGCCGAGATCGCGCAGCTGGGCGCTCAGCTCGGTGAGGTACACCCCGTCGCCCAGGGAGCGCACGTGGAGCAGGGTGCCGGCGTCGACCGCCCGCCACTTGCCCGCCGCCTGGTCCCAGCCCATGTTGGCGACCACGGTGTGGGTGTGGAGGTCGGGGTCGGGGGGGCGGCCCTCCCGGGCGGTCACCTCGGCGAGGCGGGCGGTGGTGTGGACCGCCTCGATGCCCACCCAGCGCAGCGGCACCCGGACCCGCCGGCCGTCGACGCGGGCCCGGCCCACCAGGGCCCGCTCCTCGAGCTCCCGCAGGGCCCGGCGGGCGGCCCGGGTGTGAGCCTGCTCCAGGCCGGTCCGGAGCTCGGGATCGGTGGTCAGCCCCCAGAGCAGGCTCACCGACTTGGGGGCGGAGAAGGTGAGGTCGATGCCACTGACCCGGTGGGTCGCCGCCTCGCCGGCGACGGCCGAGTCCTGGCTCTGGCGGGCGCCGCGCAGGACGGCCCGGGCCTCCTCGGCGGTGCCGGCTGCCTGGAGGGCCGCTGCCTGGTCGTGGGTGAGGGGGCGATGCCGCCTCGAGGGGAGGCCGAGGGCCTCGGCGTGGGCGTACGCGGCGTCCCGGGTCTCCGGCTCGGCGAGGTCGCGGCGGCGGCGGAGGTGGGCGGTGATCACCTGCTCGCCGGTCTGGGGGTCGCGGCCCGACATCACCCGCTCGAAGGCCTCCCGGTCGACCGGGCCGGCGAGGCCAGCCTGGAGGTTGCCCTGGAGCTCGGGGGACCAGGCGACCGCGGCCCGCTCGGGGGAGGCCTCCTGGGGGTCGAGGTAGTAGTCGCCGCGGAGCCGCTCGGAGCGACCCTCGGCGTACGCCAGGATGGCCCCCGCGGTCCCGGTCAGCTTGCTCACCGTCAGCATGGCCCACCCTGCCGCACCGAACGCGCGGTACGCGGCGTACGCGCGGGCCCGGGATGCGCCGGACGACTCAGGCGCCCTGTACGCGGCGTACGCGAGCCCGTGGGAAGGCCCAGGAGGCCCGCCACGGGGCTGGCCCGCCCGCTGATACCTCGGGATCCCGCCCTGGCCGGCCCAGGCCGGTGGAGGCGGCGCATCGCCGGCGTACCGGGCGCGTCCTGCGGGCGTCCCCGGGATCCGGCGAGGGTCACGCGGGGAGGTCGTCCTGGGCGAGCAGCTCCTGGGCGCTGGCCTCCAGCTCGGCGTAGCTGTCGGGGTCAAGGAGGACGGCGACCAGGCGGCCCCGCTCTCCGTGCTGGCGGAGGAGGAGGGGCTGGCCGCCGCTCACGCCCTCGAGGAGCGCCCGGCTGAGGACGCCGGCGAGGGGAGCGCCAGCGCCGGCGGAGGCGCTGACCAGGGTCGTCCCCCAGGCGTTCCCGCGACGTCCGCCACGCCTGCGCACCAGCTGCACCCCGATCGCATGCCCTTGCCCGCTCGTCTTCAGCCGCCCCGTGCTCGCCACCGTGTCGCCTCCGTTGAATCGCCGCCGCCTGCCTCTCTCTGCCCAGTCTACCACTCTTAATTCTCTGCATACTATTCGCCAACCCACCTTTTGTGGGCCGACTACCGCGGTATGTTGCGTTCCGCATCGTTTGCTGACAGGATGGGGGCGATGACCAAGCCCGTGACGATCCGGCTCGAGCTTCTGGACTACGAGCACCTGGAGGGGGAGGCGCGGAGCCTGGGCATGCGCCCCGGCACTCTGGCCAAGGTGCTGCTGCACAGCTCGCTGACGAGGGCGGGAGCAGCACAGGCGGAGGTGGCACTGGCCGCCCTGCAGCGCCTCGGCGCCCTCGCTACCGGCAAGCCTCCCGTGGACGTGGTCGAGCTGGTGCATGAGGCACGGCGCGACTTGGGCGAGCGGGAGCTGTAGCGGGGGGCGGGGTGGTCGTTCTCGACGCGGGGATCGTCCTCGCCCTGTTCACCGCCGACCCGCGCCAGCCACTCGCCCAGGCCCGCTACCAGGCTTGGGTGGCCGCCGGCGAGGAGCGCCACGCGCCGGCGGTGATGGCCTACGAGGTGATGAACGTGCTGGCCCGGCAAGTGTGGGACGGGGCGCTCACCGCGGTGGAGGCGGACGCCGTCTGGACCGACCTTGACGCCCTAGGGATCACGTCCCATGCCTTCGAAGCCGCGGTGGACGGGCCGCGGTCACTGGCGCTTGCCCGCCTGCTGCGGCGCCGGCATGCGACCGACTGCGCCTATGTCAGCCTGGCGGAGCGGCTGGGGGGGATGGTGTGGACGCTGGATGGGCCTTTCGCCGAGGCGGCGAGGGCCGCAGGCCTGCCGGTGCAGCTGCTCGCATAGGGCTGCCGTGACGCGCCCGCTTACCCCCGATGAGGACGGCCTGAGCGAGGCGGAGGCGTGGGAGCTGGCGCGCCAGGTCGAGGAGATGGGGCCCGCGGACGTAGTGGTGGTGCTGCGGCGGCCGGGGCGGCCNNCGAGTGACGGCGCGGCTGCCGGAGAGCCTGCTGGCCAGCTATCGGGAGAGCGCTCGGCGGCGCCACACCTCGGTGAGCGAGGAGGTTCGGAGGGTCCTCGCCGAGCACGCGCCCGCACCGCCCTGACAACCACCACGAGGGTAACGTCCGTACAGGGCGCAGTGAGGGTTCTTTCGCCGTTCTTCGCACCGTCCGAAGCAGCCGCACCAGGCAGCATCCGGACGGAATGCGTGGTGCTGTTGAGGCGGTCGCCGCACTAGCGCGTTCCCCTGGCAAGGGCGGGTGCAGCGATCCTTGGTGCGACCGGTGGACCCGTCCGTGCAGCCCTCAGATGGATACACCTCCGCTATACCTGAAGGCGTTGGTAGGTAAGGGAATTCCGCTCAGGAAGAACCCATGACTCCCAAGGGTACGTTCATCTCTTCTCGTTCTTTACCCCCTTGTCTCGCGTGTGTCTGGGATGCGCGCTCGCGGAGCAGCTCTTCAACAGCGCTGCGGGAGACGCGCCATCCCGCCCGGCCGCCGAGCGGGACCCCGAACAAGGTCCCGGCTCTGAGGAGCCGCCGGGTCGGGTCGTGGGTGATCCTGGAGTAGCGCGCGGCCGGGGAGGCGTAGGGCGCGGCCATGGCCGCACTCTCGTGGCCCTCTGGGTCGCTGTCAAGACACCCCCCTCCCCCTCCTCGCGCAGGGCCGGGCTGCTCCCCGGCGGCTGGAGATCTCGTCATTTATACAAAAGGAGGGTTTCCTATAAGCTGATCGGGTGGCGCCCCGAGACCGCGACGACGACTTTGCCCAGGCCATGGTTGCCGCCGTCGCCCGCCGCGAGGTCAGCCGGTCGGGGCGCTCCCGGGCCCAGCCCGCCGCCGCGGTGGTCGGCTACGTGCGGGTCTCCACCGAGGAGCAGGGCGACATCGGCGCTGGCCTGGAGGTCCAGCGCCAGGCCATCCGTGCCGCCTGCGCGGCCCGAGGGTGGTCTCTGGTGGCCGTCCACCAGGACGTCGCCAGCGGGCGATCCCTGGAGCGCCGTCCCGGCCTCGCCGATGCCCTGGCGGCGATCGCCGCCGGCGAGGCCGCGGGCCTGGTGGTGGCCAAGCTCGACCGGCTCTCGCGCTCGGTGATCGATGCCGCCCAGACCATCGAGCAGGCCCGGCGCGAGGGGTGGAACCTGGTCGCCCTTGACCTGGGCGTCGACTTCTCGACCGCCGCCG
>PLTL01000197.1 GCA_003164475.1 Candidatus Dormiibacterota bacterium
ACCAGGCCGGTTCGGCCCTCCCGGCAGCCAGGTCGCCGGAGCAAGCCCGAGGAGACGGCCCGACGTTCGGCGGAAGGCGGCCTCCTCGGGCCCTGACGAGATCAGGGCGGGCCTGGCGCCATCCTCGGCAACGGCCCGACCGCGACCACCACCTCCGCCACCGGACCGGCCCGCTGAGCCTCAGGCGGACCGCGAGGCCAAGCAGCGGCTGGGGGAGCTACCCGAACTTGGCAGGGACCTCAGGTGGTGGCCGGCGGAGCGCATCGCCACCACGAGGGAGCTGGCCGACGCCGTCGCCCCGGTGGTGATGGATGTGAAGGCCAAGGCCTGGGCCCAGGCTCCTCTGCCGCTCAGATGCGGGCCCCGGGGGGGCTTGAGGTGGGCCGGTCCCACCGGGGGAGCCCTCTGTGCCGGGGGCAGGTCGCAGGCACGCGCCAGAGCGACGTCAGGGCCAGCGACGCCTCCGTCGCGGGCCGCGGCTCGGCCGGGAGAACCCTAGCCGAGCAGCTTGGCCTGAGCCTGTTCCAACTCCACCTCACCTCTGGCCAGCGCTTGGAGGACCTCCAGAGGCGACTCGGGTTGGGGCTCGCGCGGCTCCAGACCCAGGCGGGCCAGCACTTGCTCGAACCGCGAGCGCACCGTGGGATAGCTCAACCCCAGCTGACGCTCCATTGCCTTCAGGTTGCCCCTGGAGCCAAGGAATAGCTTGAGCAGCTCACGGTCGGAGCCGCCGAGGGCACAGAACTCGCAGCTCTCAAAGTCCCCCGCCAGCTCCGTGCCGCAGTCCGGACAGGAGAGCCTGGTGAGCTGGAGGTGCTCACCACACACCGGACAGGTTCCGGGGGCATGGTGCCCCGCCACGCTCAGAGCTCCTCCACCCAGACCGCGCCGGTGGTGGTTTCCACGTCCAGCTTGCCCTGGCCCGAGCCCACCGTGGCCTCACGATCCCCACCGCCCATGGTCCAGCCCTCGGCGATCCCGGCGACCTCCCCGGGCAGGGTGATCCGGCCCAGCACGCTGCGTGCCACGACCTTGACGCTGGATCCCTTCTCCAGCCCCACCTTGACCGTGCCGGCCTCACACTGCACCCGGGACTCGCCGTCCGTGAGCAGCCCGGTGGCGGACACGGTGCCCCAGGTGACCTTGATGTCGAATGGACTGGCGAATCCCTCCAGCTTGGCGCTCCCGGCCTGGATCTCAGCTTTGATCGGTCCCTTGACCCCCTGGACCGAGAGCAAACCGGCGGCCATCTCCACCTCAAGAGCCAGCTCGGGGTTCATCCTTATCTGGAGCGGGCGGAATGCCCGCTCAGGGTGGCCTCCGCCGAAGTTGTGGGGCCCGGCCCGGCCCGGCCAGCGGAAGGAGAAGCCGGAGTCCTCGTCCCCCAGCGCCGAGCTCCTCACCACCAGGGTGTCGCCCTCCCTGTGAGCCTCGTGTGGGCCACTCACCACCGCCTCGCGCACCTCGGCGTCACCGGTGATCCGCAGCGGGTGGAGAGCACCCACCACCCGGACCTTCCGAATCGGGGCCTCGGCCACCGCCACGCGGCGGTTCTGGATCGCCTCTATCTGGGTCGCCCCCTCTTCGGGAGAGAGCTCGCCCGCTGCCACGCGCCGGAGAATGTCCTGCATCGATTCATCAGCTGTCATCCACAAAAGATAACCTGCGCCTTCCAATCTGTCAACCGCCGATTACACTATTCGACCGGATGGTGATAACCAGCCGGCGCCCCTGGGCTGGCGTTACCATGCCGCCGTGAGCGACGGCAGCAACTGGGAGGCCCCGCCCGCAGTCATCCCGGAGATCCCTCCCCCGCCCCGGCTGACCTGGACCGAGCGGGTGGTCTGGCTGGTCTACGGGCTGGTCGCGGTGCTGCTGGTCGTGCTCCCGGCGCGGACCCACTCCTTCGGTGTCCCCGACGCGGTCGCATGGGCGCTGCTGATCGCAGCGGTGGTCATGAGCGGGGTCTGGATGCGCATGGGAGGGCTGAGGACGTCGGAGTGGCTCACCCCTGACGACTACGAGGAGTTCCTAGCCGAGATCCAGGAGGTGCCGGAGACAACTCCGAACGGGCCGCCTCGGTCCTAGACGACCGGCGCACCTCGGTTTCGGCCTCTGGACCCAGTCTCCCTCCAGGCGCCAGCGCCACTGTGGGAGACCGTGCTCAGCCTCTGGCGGGATGCCCAAGCTGCAGTGGCACCGGCGCCGCCGCAGCTTTGCGATCACCTGGCCACCGATGCATGTCGGGCACCGCAGCCTGACCCTCAGCCCAGGCACCACCAGGCCGGCGGGTCCCAGCGCCTTTCGGTTGCCGCCGAGTACCACTTCCTTTGGGCCGGGGTCAGCGGCGACCCGCTGCGACAGTTCCAATCGGACCGAGACCGTACCGGTCGCGTCGTGGCTGGGCTGACCTCTCAGGGAAGGTCCCAGGCCTCGATCGCCGGGACCTCGTGCTCGTGGCCGAGGACCGAGATCGATGCCACCCTGGTCATCAGGTGACGGCTGAGCTCGATCCCCACCCCGAGGTAGGAGGCAGCGACGACCCGGAGGATGTGCCCGTGGGCGAAGAGGGCGTAGTTGCGGTCCGGCTCTGGTGCCAACTCCTCGAGGACCAGACGGGCGCGGCGCGACACCGTGCCCGGCGACTCACCACCAGGGCACCCGTCACGCCAGAGGTCCCAGCCGGGTCGGCGGGACAGGATCTCCTGGCGGGTCAATCCCTCGTAGTCGCCGTAGTCGAACTCGCAGAGGTTGGGGTTGACCTCCGCGGCCGGATGGAGATCGGCCAGCTCAGCTGTGCGGCGCGCCCGTTCCAGGGGACTGCAGAGGACCCGGTCGAACTCGACGCCCGCAAGCCTGCCGCCTACCCCTCTAGCCTGGTCCTCGCCCCGGGAAGTCAGTGGGAGGTCGGTGCGGCCGGTGAAGCGACCCGCCACGGCCCACCGAGTCTCCCCGTGGCGAATGAGGTAGATGGCCATTTGCATCTCAGTCTACGGTTGGGACCCCGTGCCCTGACTTCAGCCCCTGGCTATACTGGGCGACCTCGGGAAGTAGCTCAGTCCGGTTAGAGTGCACGGTTCGGGACCGTGAGGTCGGCGGTTCGAATCCGCCCTTCCCGACCACTTCCCCTGCTGGCGTCTAAATCTGAGGTCAAGTCCCGCGGAGTCGTGTAACAGCGGGCGGGCGCAGGGGCAGATCCATGAGGCAGCCAGCCCAGCGGCTAGGGGTTGGTGAGCCGGGCATCGGCGCTGGGGTCCAGTCGGCCATGGACTGTTGGGAGTAGTGGCAGCGGCCATCCTGCCACTC
>PLTL01000232.1:0-4748 GCA_003164475.1 Candidatus Dormiibacterota bacterium
GCCTTCTCGCCCACCACCCTCACCGTCACCGAGCACTGCTGATGGCGGCAGAAGGGGTCTGGTGGCCGTCGATTGCACGAGAAGGGGACGTCCACGCAGGGCGTCCCATCAGCCGAGCAACTTCTGAATGGTGGTACTCATGACCGATCCAGAGCATCCAACCCAGGGAACGCGCCGGCCCGATCCCGGCTAGCCGCGCATGATCCTGCTCGGGTGTCCGGGTTCAGGGTGCATGCCTCCCGTTCCGCGACGATGCCTCCCGGCCGGTCGACGGCCTCGGGTATCCCCATGGGCCCGGCGAGTCACTCTGTGTGCAGCAGGCGGCTCGTAGAGCGCGCCGCCTTCACCAAGCCGCGCGGAGCGGCCAGGGATGTCTCCCGGCGCCTCTGGAGCGCCGCTTCAGCGGCCACGCGGAGACGGTGCTCCTCCTCCAGGCCCTGCCTGGTCTCGGCCAGTTCACGCTCCAGATTGTCGGCGTGCTCCCGGGCCCCGAGATAGCGGTGCGTCTCCCAGTCATCCAGGGCGGTCACGGGCGGTTCGATGAGACGACGCAGGTCCGCGTGCTCCCTGGCCACATAGAAACGATTGATGCCATCAAAGACGGCGAACTCGTAGCCGGCACCGAGAAGCTTTGGCTCCCAGTCGGCGTGGCTCGGCGTGGTCGTGTGTGGAAGGGTGGCCTCCACCACAATGATCGCAGGCCGCCAGCGGTCGAAGTCCGCGCCGCGCAGGACGGCGGCCTCGTGCCCCTCCACGTCAACCGTCAGGAAGTCGATGGGTCCGTGGACGTGCTCCCGGCAGATCGAAGCCAGGGTCCGCGTCGCCGTAGTTCGGCTCCTATGGGTTGTTCGACGGTGATCCGCGGTGTACGCGGCCACATCGGGGTGAAGCGTCGACCAGCCCGGCTCCGTCGATTCGTAGAGGACCGCCTCGCCTTCCTCATCTGAGCACGCCAGCTCCAGGACGATGTCTCGTGGCCGGTCGCTCCTCAGCAGCTCAGCCCCTTCTGCCCCCGGCTCGATGTCGATGCCCGACCATCCGTGGTCGTAGAAGTACTTGGTCACCGAGTCGAAGACGGGGTGACAGGCACCCACATCGATATAGAGGCCGGTTGACTGCTGGCTGAAGGCCCGGGCCAGACGGACATCCTCCGCCTGCTGGGCATAGGAGCGGATCACGTGAAGCGACTATATGGCACCAGCCCCGCTCGGCGACCCGCAGGATGCTCCCTGTCAGCCTCCGCAGAGGGCTCCTGCGGATCGCCCGGAGGCTCTGACCCCGGGTGGGGCCGCTGGCAGTGGAGGTCGGCGATCAGGCTGATGGGAGAGCAACCCGTCCCGGGCGAGCCGGCGGCGATCCAGTGACCGCGCCGGCTCCGCTCGCAGCAAACGGGTTGTCAACAGAGACCGCCTGGGCGGGCTCAGATCTAGGGGACGACGGTCAGGCGGGTGGGGGAGAAGGCGGTGTCGATCGGTCCCGCCCCGGCGTATGTGGTCGCCCCCAAAGCGGGAATGTTGGTCTTCCACGCCAGTGAGAACACATACGTGTGCCCCGGATCCATCGTGTACACCGCCTGCACGAAGGCCGCGTTCGGCGAGTACGTCCCCGCGAAGCCTCCCAACTCCTTCCAGGCCACCAGCGTCGGCGTCCCGTCATCCATGCTCACGAAGATCCCCAGGTCCTGGTTGTAGGTGGCGTTGGCCGTCCACAGGTCAGCGTTGCCGCTCACCAGCACGGTCTCGCTCAAACCTCCGCTCGCCACCGCGATGGGCGTCGCCAGGTTGGTCGCGTCCATCTCCTGCCAGGTGCTCCCGTTGCTGTTCGGCAGCTGGTACTGGGAGGTGCTGTCCGCGCTGGCCCACTGGTCCGGGGCACTGTCGGCCGGCAGCACATACGCCGTCAGCCGGGTCGGCGAGAAAGCGCTCCCGATCGGCCCCGCCACGGCATAGATCGTCGCCCCCGACGCCGCCTTGTTGGTCTTCCACTCCAGGGAGAAGACATACGTGTGCCCACCCCGCATCGGGTACACCGTCTGGGCATAGGCCGCGTTGGGCGAGAACGTCCCCGCAAACCCTCCCGACTCCTTCCAGACCACCAGCGCCGGCGCCACCCAGTCCTCGCTGACGAAGATCCCCAGGTCCTGGTTGTATCCGGCGTTGGCCGTCGACAGGTCCGCGTTACCGCTGATCACCTAACCCCCCGGCCGGCTGAGCACCGGCGGCGCCGACTCGCTCCAGGAGCGTGCAGTCCCGCACCCCGGACCCGACCCACACAACCGACGGGACGCGCGCGTCAAAGCTGGGTTGCCTCCCATCGCCACTAGTCGACTGATCCTCCCCATCCTCTCAATCATCACGTGCCAACGCCGACGGCTCTCGTCCCCAACGTCGAATCTTCCGCCCATCGCCCCACTCGCCGCCCCATGGGAGGACAATAGGTGTTGACCCGCTTGGGAGCCCGGCCGTAAGGGAATATGGCCGCGGCTTCCACTGGCGCTGGTCCGATCCGGGAGGTGCTTCTCCTCCGGTATGACGATGCTGCCCAACGCATCGGGGTGAGCAATCGCACTCTCAGAGAACTCGTCTACCGCGGCACATTGCCCTCCGTCCGAATTGGTAGTCGCAGACTGATCGCGGTCGCCGACCTGGAACTGTTCGTCGAAGAGCGTCGCGAGGCGAGTCGGCGATGAGTGCTCACGTCGTCCGCAAGCGCCGGACCGACGGGAACTGGAGTGGGACCGTGCCTCCTGAGGCCGCCCTTCTGGACCCCGACGGCGCGCCGCACGCCTCAAACTCGCGGTCACGCCCTCCTCTCGCGTCAGGACCACGGTCCTGCGCCGTCATACGACTGCGCGCCCGGATGGCTACCGCATGGTTGTCAACCTCGTACGCGCGCGAGGAGGCCTGTGACCCCTGTCTGGACCGACAGTCCGGACAGGCAGCGGGACATGGTGATGGACGGGCTTGACCGCGTCCAGCGCCTCGATCGCTCAACGAAGGCCGGGGTGATGACCCCGGCGATGCGGCCACGAGCCCGAACGCCTCCAGGACGTTGACGTACGCTCAACGAAGGCCGGGGTGATGACCCCGGCGATGCGCGATCCCTCGACCCTGCCGCCCGTGTACGCCTGGCAAGCTCAACGAAGGCCGGGGTGATGCCCCCGGCGATGCCGGCAGTGCTCGCCATGTTGGGCTCCTCACATCACCGCAGAGGTCCTCCAACTCCTCGCCGACCAGGTCACGACGGCGGCGGTCGGGGCGCGGATGATCACCGAACTGCGCAGGATCGGCCGGCAGCGCGAGAGCGCCCTGGTCGCCAGCGAGGCGAGGTTCCGTCGCGTGTTCTTCGAACATCCCCAACCGATGTGGGTGCTCGACGCAGAGACGCAGCGTTTCCTCGCCGTCAACGACGCCGCCGTTGCGAAGTACGGGTACTCCGCCGAGGAGTTCGCGGCGCTGATCATCGCCGTCATCCGCCGCGACGTTGCCCATCTTGCCGTCGACTTCAACCAGGCCCGGGCGGGGAAGACGGCCTACGACGCCCGCCACCGCCTGCGCGACGGCCGGCTCATCGACGTCGAGGTCAGCACCGTTGCCCAGGAGTTCGACGGTCGTCCCGGGATCCTCGTGCTCATCACCGACGTGACCGAACGCAACCGCTTGGACAGGCAGCTGCGCGAGGGCGCCTTCCGCGACCCCCTGACGGGCGACGCCAACCGGGCTCTGCTCACCGAGCGGGTCAGCCATGCGCTGACCCGGATGCGCCGCCGCAGCGCCACCATCGCGGTCCTGGTCATCAACCTGGATCACTTCAAGGACGTCAACGACAGCCTGGGCCATGCGGCGGGCGACTCCCTGCTCCAAGCGGCGGCGGCACGGATGAAGGCAGCGCTCCGCCCCGGCGACACCGTCGCCAGGCTGGGTGCCGACGAGTTCGCCGTGCTCCTCGAGGAAGTCGGCCACGCCGGCGACTCCCTCGGGGCGGCGGAGCGCCTCGACGAGGCGTTCCGCTCTCCGCTCGAGTTCGCGGGCGGCAGCCTGGTGATCAGCCTGAGCATCGGCGTCGCCACGTCGTCGACCGCGCGGACCAGTGCCGATGAGCTGCTGCGCAACGCCGAGCTGGCGATGTACGCAGGCAAGGCTGCGGGCAGGAGCAGGGTGGAGGTCTTCGTGCCCAGCATGATCGAGTTGGCCACGGAACGCCTGAGCCTGGACCAGGATCTGCGCCAGGCCGTGGAGCGCGGCGAGCTGCGCCTGTTCTTGCAGCCGGTCATCTCGGTGGGCAGCGGCGCCATCGTCGGCTGCGAGGCGCTGGTACGGTGGCAGCNNGTGTCGGCCGCGCTGCTCAAGACCGGGTTCCCCCGGGATCGCCTCGAGGTCGAGATCACCGAGGGCTCCGCGGTGTCGCAGCCGGTGGAGGCCCTCAACAAGCTGCGCCATCTGCGCAGCGCCGGCATCGCCGTCGCCATCGACGACTTCGGCACCGGGTACTCGAGTCTGAGCAAGCTGGCAACGTTCCCTGTCGACCGCCTCAAGATCGATCGCTCTTTCCTCCGCGACATCAAGCACGAGGAGGACGACGCCCCGCTGGTGGCGGCGATGATCGCTCTCGCCCATCGGCTCGGCCTGCAGGTCACCGCGGAGGGCGTCGAGACCCCGGAGCAGCTGGCCTTCCTCCGCCGCAACGGCTGCGATCTGCTCCAGGGGTATCTCTTCAGCCCGCCCGTGCCCCCGGACCGCTTCGAGGAG
>PLTL01000232.1:4784-5513 GCA_003164475.1 Candidatus Dormiibacterota bacterium
CGATCTCGAGGGCACGATCAGCGGTCGAAGCAACGGCGTTGATCGCCATCGCCGACCCGCCGCCTGCTCCCGTGGATGACCGGGCCCCTGCCGGCACACATGCATCTCCCCGGCCCCACGACCGTATCGGCCACCCGAGGCGCCTTCATGCGGGGGCTCCAGACGAAAGGGTGATATGGGTCCGCCCCACACGCGTCCGGGAGCGTCAGCGGCCAGCAGAGAAGTGGCGATCAGGTGAGCGCAATTCGATCTAGCCTAGGGCGTGGAGGCGGCGACGGGGACCTGTGGCTCTGGAGCCTCCTGGTCAACGCTCTCGTCGACGTCTTCGTTATCGGCCTCTTCGTCCGACTCATTCACTTCTTCGTCCGACTGACCCGAACCGGCGTCAGTCACTGATGGCGAGGTCTCTCGGATCCGCGCCATACCGCGTGATCGCGGCGAGAGCGCGCAGGGCAGCAAGCAAAGCCACCACGCCGACGAGGACGACAAAGATGCGGACGCCTATCACGATGATCTGGGTGACCTGATCGGAGCTCGTGGCGGCAGCAAGCATGCCTTCGTCAGGTTAGCATGAGGCGGTCAATCCCACCAATGTGGGCCAGGACGTGCCGTTGAACGAACGGGTTCAGGCCCAGGGCGACGCCCTGCGTTAGCGCGCACCAGGGTGAGTGACAAGTGCGCTGGGCCAGTGTTGAGGAATGACATTCGAGACGGCCGGCGTGCCGTCAG
>PLTL01000232.1:5594-12420 GCA_003164475.1 Candidatus Dormiibacterota bacterium
GAGCCACGCTCGCTCTCCCACCTTGTAGGCGATGGCCTGCCCTGGCCTTCCTAGGTAACGATCAAGCTCGCTGGCCAGGAAGTCGCGTGCAGAGCAGGTCCGGGTGAAGAGGAACTCCCGGCCGAGCTCGGGGGTCCACGTCTTCGCGGGGTGAAAGCGCTCTTCCACGGGGATCCGGAGCTCGAGGTGCATGCCGATGTCGACCACCACTCGGACAGCCCGCAACAGCTGGCCATTCAGGAAGCCGAGCCGGTACTCGGGCCTCTCCAGGTAGCCGAGCTCGTCCATGAGCCGCTCCGCATACAGCGCCCACCCCTCACCGTGGCCGCTGATCCATACGCTGCGCTGGAAGCGTGTCAGCTGATCCTTCCGGTAGCGCACCTGGCCGATCTGGAGATGATGGCCCGGTACGCCCTCGTGGTAGCAGGTGGTGACCTCAGCCCAGAGCGGAAAGACGGTCCGTCCTTGGGTGGGATACCACGTGCGACCGGGCCGGCTGAAGTCCTCGGCCGGACCGGTGTAGTAGGCCGCGGCGGCTCCGCCAGGCGGAGCGATCATCGCCTCAACCTTTGTCAGCGGTTCCGGGATGTCGAAGTGGGTCCCGTCGAGGTCCGCGATCGTCCGGTCCATCAAGTCCTGGAGGAACACCCTCAGGTCGTCCTCCCCGTGGACCGCCCGCGCCGGGTCGCAGTTCAGGAGATCGATGACGTCGGTGAGCGACGCACCGGGGATGATCCGGGTGGCCTCCCCCGCCATCTCCGCCTCGAGACGATGCACCTCCTCCCACCCCCACGCGTACGTCTCCAGGGGATCGACGGAAGCGCCGAGGTACTGGCGGCTGGTGAGAGCGTACCGGTCAGGACCGACCGCGTCGTGTTCACCGGCGGCCGGTGCAAGCTCCTGGCGCATCCAGCCGGCTGTGTCTGCGTACGCCCCTGCCGCCGCCGTCGCGGCCGCGGCCAGCCGGCGCCGTAGCCGGTCGTCATCTCCTCCGTAGCGGCCCACCAGTTCCGCGAAGAAGGACGCGCTTCCCTTCTCTCCTGCCCAAGTGGAGCCCTGCTCAGCACAGGCGAGCACCTGGCGGCGAGCCGGTGGCATTTGCCGCTTTGTCGCCTCTTCGAGCGAAGCCCGAAGCCCCCGCACGCTGCCGGGCACGCGTTCCAGACGTGCGGCAACCGTCTCCCAGTCCCGCGCGCTCCCCCGGGGCATGAGATCAAAGACCTGGCGAATCGACTGCCATGGACTCCCGAGGACGCTCAGCGTTCTCTGGGTCTCACCCGCCTCATCGAGGGCCAGCCGCGATTCAAGCCACTCGGAGAGCAGAGCCGCGGCCACGCGGTCGTCTCTGCCCTCGACCGGGAGCGTTAGCAGTTCTCGCAGCGTCGACCGGTCCAGGTCCGTACGCGAGGCGGTGCCCTCAGGTGAGTAGTCCGTCAGTTCCGCGTCGTGACCGATGAGCCCGCGTTCGGTGGCCATTGCCGGGTCGGCTGTCGCAAGACGTTCCACGTACGCGTCGCACAGCTCGTAGACCGGACTGCTCATCGGCTCGAAGCTTACACCGGCGCTTGCCAACCGCTTTCGGACTGTCTTCCCCTGACATGGCGGGCGAAACTGACCAGGTATGACGTGCCTCCAGTGACAGTGACAGCACACTGGGCTGGGCCAGCGTCTCCCAAGGACACTTAAGGCGGAGGCCGGGCTCAGCTGCTTCGCAGGGTGGGTCGAGCCCCGATCAGGGACGATGATCGACGGCAGCCTCGGTACAGGCCGTCTCACGGCCCGCAACGTCGCCCGTCTGGTGCAACGTCCCGCAGGTCTGGCCGGGCTCGACGCTGCCGCCTACGGAGGCCATAGCCTACGGGCAGGATTCGCTACCAGCGCCGCCCAGGCGGGCGCCCATGAGCGTGACATCGCACGCCAGACCGGGCACCGAAGCATGGCGATCCTGCGCGGTTGCCTCCGCGCCGGTAGCCTGTTTCAGCACAACCCTTCGGCCGATCTCGGCCTGTGGCCGAGCGCTGATCGACTACAGGATTACCTACCTCCGATAGGTCAGTGCGTTGCCGGCGCCGTCCACTGCCATGCAGAAGCTGCTGTTCACACACGACACGGAGTCGAGTGTCGAGGAATCGATGTTCGCTGCTGGCGACCACCCTGAACTGTCATAGACCGCCGCGTCACCAGGGTCGTCAACCAGCATGCAGAAGCTGCTGCCCGAACACGACACGGTTGCCCAGTCACCGGTAGCCGAGGGATCGGTCGGCGTAATTGACGACCACCCTGACCCGCTGTAGCTCACTGCATCGGAACTGTAAGCCGCCACCATGCAGAAGGTGCTGCTCGTGCACGACACACCCGAGAGGCCTTCGGCGGGCCCACCCGATGTCACCGACCACCCTGACCCGTCATAGCTAAACGCATTCTGGGAATTGCCGTTGTAGTCCACCGCCATGCAGAAGGTGCTGCTCGTGCACGAAACAGAGGTGAGGCCTTCGTTGGAATCGATGAGCATTGGCGTTGACCACGTTGACCCGTCGTAGCTCAGCGCGTAGCCGAGCCAGTCCACCGCCATGCAGAAGGTGTCACTCGTACACGACACGGAGCCGAGGTTTCCGGGACCAACGGAATCGACGAGCGTTGCCGCTGACCACGTTGACCCGTCATAGCTCATCGCGTCGCCGTTCCAGTCCACCGCCATGCAGAAGGTGTCGCTCGTACACGACACGGAAGACAATGGACCGCCGGAATCGATGAGCGTTGGCGTTGACCACGTTGACCCGTTGTAGCTCAGCGCGTAGCCGGCGCCGCCCGGTCCCTCGCCGCCCACTGCCATGCAGAAAGTGTCGCTCGTACACGACACGGACGCGAGGGGAACGCCGGAATCGATGGATGTTGTTGACCAGAGCGGGACGACCGTGATCGTCTGCTGGACCTGAGGGGCGGCGCTGTAGTCGGCGTCGCCCGCCTGGTTGGCGTCGATGACGCAGCTGCCGGCATTGAGGTAGTTCACGGTGTCCCCGCTCAGCGAGCAGGCGCTGTTCGTGGTCGAGGCGTCGACCGTGAGCGCCACCGTGAGGCCCGAGGACGCCGTCGGCGCCAGCAGGTAAGAGCCGGTCACGATCCCACTGGACGGAGCGGTGAAGGTGATGCTCTGGGTGCCCGGGCCGACCGTGATCGTCCGCTGGACCTGAGGGGCCGCGCCGTAGTCGGCGTTGCCCGCCTGGTTGGCATCGAGGACGCAGCTGCCGGCGTGAAGGTAGTTCACGGTGTCGCCGCTCAGCGAGCAGGCGTCGTTGGTGGTCGAGGCGTCGACCGTCAGCACCACCGTGAGCCCCGAGGACGCTGTCGGCGCCAGCAGCGCAGAGCCGTTCACCGTCCCGCTGGACGGGGCCGTGAAGCTGATGGTCTGCGGCTCAGTCGGCAGCGCCAACGCGGTGAGGCGGGTGGGCGAGTAGGCGGAGCCGATGGGGCCGGCGCCGGCGTAGATGGTCGCCCCGGGGGCGTTCTTGTTGGTCTTCCACCACAGCGAGAAGACGTAGCTGTGCCCGGCGGTCATCGGGTAGACGGTCTCGACGAAGGCGGCGTTGGGCGAGAAGGTGCCGGCGAAGCCTCCCGACTCCTTCCAGGCCAGCAGGGTGGCGGGGCCGCCATTGTCAGTGACGAAGATGCCGATGTCCTGGTTGTAGCCGGCGTTGGCGGTCCAGAGGTCGGCGTTGCCGCTGATGACGGCGTCCTCGGCCACAGACGGCGAGAGGGTGGTGGTGAGCTTGGTCGGGTCCATCTCCACCCAGGTGCTGCCGTCGCTGCTGGCCAGGGTGTACTGCTCCGTGCTGACCGCGGTGGCCCACTGGGTGGTGTCGGTGGGCAGCGCATACGCCGTCAGCCGGGTGGGCGAGAAGGCGGTGCCGATGGGGCCGGCGCCGGCGTAGATGGTCGCCCCGGGGGCGTTCTTGTTGGTCTTCCACCACAGCGAGAAGACGTAGCTGTGCCCGGCGGTCATCGGGTAGACGGTCTCGACGAAGGCGGCGTTGGGCGAGAAGGTGCCGGCGAAGCCTCCCGACTCCTTCCAGGCCAGCAGGGTGGCGGGGCCGCCATTGTCAGTGACGAAGATGCCGATGTCCTGGTTGTAGCCGGCGTTGGCGGTCCAGAGGTCGGCGTTGCCGCTGATGACGGCGTCCTCGGCCACAGACGGCGAGAGGGTGGTGGTGAGCTTGGTCGGGTCCATCTCCACCCAGGTGCTGCCGCCGCTGTTGGCCAGGGTGTACTGCGCCGTGCTGACCGCGGTGGCCCACTGGGTGGTGTCGGTGGGTAGCGCATACGCGGTGAGGCGGGCGGGCGAATAGGCGGAGCCGATGGGGCCGGCCCCGGCGTAGATGGTCGCCCCCAAGGCGGGCTTGTTGGTCTTCCACCACAGCGAGAAGACGTAGCTGTTGCCGGACGTCATGGCGTAGACGGTCTGGACGAAGGCGGCGTTGGGCGAGGAGGTGCCCGCGAAGCCGCCCGACTCCTTCCAGGCTAGCAGGGTCGGGGTGTCGCCGTTCTCACTGACGAAGATGCCGATGTCCTGGTTGTAGCCGGCGTTGGCGGTCCAGAGGTCGACGTTGCCGCTGACCACGGCGTCCTCGCTGACCGAGGGCGAGAGGGTGGCGGTGAGTTTGGTCGGGTCCATCTCCACCCAGGTGCTGCCGTCGCTGTTGGCCAGGGCGTACTGCTGGGTGCTGACCGCACTGGCCCACTGGGGGGTGCTGGTTGGCGAGCTGGCGGCGACACGCTGCGGCGTCGCAAGGCTGGCACCGATGCTCGCCAGCACCACCCCGAACGCGGCGCAAAATCCCAACCCTGCGCGGCCCCGTCGTCCCCTGGGGCCGTCGCCTCTCCGATGCGCACCAACGATCCGGCTGATACCGTGAGCCCGCATGGCCGACACCCCCGTCGTAACTCCGCGTCCGGATAAAGCCTGATCAGATCTTCAGGTAACTGTGGTTGTCGGTTTAGCACGGTTGAGCGGCGATCAACCAGAGACTGCGGGCACCGAGGCGGGTGGGACCTGAGACCCTATTGCCGGTCACGGCATTCGACGACATACCGGGAAAACCTTCACCTCGACCTCAGCGGTCCAGCCCCGACCAGCCACCGGGTGGAGTTGAGGATCCAGATGGGCCGCAGGGCGGGCTGCGCAGCCAGGACGGTGGCGAGGCGGTCGGCGGCGAACCAGGCACCGGGCTCCGCGATCAGCTGGGTGAGGTGGGGATCGACGTTGTACCGCCGAAGACGCGGCGGCCCCTGGCCGGCCGCATCCGCCCGCTCATCGTCTCGGACGAGAACGCCGCCGGGTCGGCCCTGGTCGAGGCGAGGGCCTTCATCGCCTTCCCAGCCGCGAGAGCATAACGAACGAGTGTTCGGGCGGCAGAACACCGGGGCCCGACGCAGCAGCGCGATCCACGAGCGCACCACCCGTCATCCTGGCCACGAGGTCAGCTGACCGGCGCCGTGGGGGTGACGCACCGGACCGGCCAGCCCGCAGACCACCCCGGCTGCTCACGTGACGTCAGCAGTGCTCAGTGACAGTGAGCGTGGTGGGCGAGAAGGCCCCGGTGCTGCCCGCCGCGACCGCGATGTGGTCGGAGGAGGACATGGGGATGTTCGTCTTCCACACCAGGGTGATCGTGTAGCTGGTGGCGTCGGAGAGCGGGATCACCGCCTGGACGAAGGCGGCGTTGGGGGAGAACGTACCCGCGAAGCCACCCGACTCCTTCCNNCATACGGTGACCCGCCGGCGGGCGTCACCTGGATGCCGATGTCCTGGTTGAAGCCGGCGTCGAAGGTCCAGAGGTCGGCGTTGCCGCCGATCTCGGCCTGACACCCGGTCGCCTGAGCCACCGTGAGCGAGAGGTGGGTGGCATCGATGGCCCGCCAGGTGGCGCCGTCACTGCCGCCCTCCAGGATGTACTGCTCCGTGCTCGAGGCGATGGCGGCGCCGCTGCCGCTGGCCGGGTACTGCAGCGCCGTCAGTCGCGTCGGTGAGAAGGTCGGGCTGGCGCCGGCGCCGATGGCGATGGTGTCGCCGCTGGGCATGGTCTGGTTGGCCTTCCACACCAGGGCCACCGAATAGGTCCCGGCGCTCATCGGCACCACGGTCTTGGGCGAAGGCGGCATTGGGCGAGAAGGTCCCCGCGAAGCCACCCGACTCCTTCCAGACCACCACGTCGGCGCTGGGGCAGCTGCCCGCCGGCAGGCTGGCGCCGGCGGCCACGCAGATGCCGATGTCCTGGTTGAAGCCGGCATCGAAGGTCCAGAGGTCGGCGTTGGCGGAGAGCACGGTGTTGACGCTGCTCCCCGGCGACAGGGTCAGCGCCAGCGCGCTGGGGTCGACGTATTTCCAGGTGGCGCCGTCGCTGCCGTGGAGCAGGTACTGCTCCGTGCTCGACGTGCTGCTCTCCACGTTGCTGCCGTCGGGCAGGGCCACCGTCAGCCGGGTCGGGGAGTAGGTGGGACTGCTGCCCGCACCGGCGGGTGTGTCGCCCGCCCTGTAGACGCGGGGCGGAAACGGAGCCGGGCAAGCCCCCTGCCCCGGCCTGCTGAAGTTCTCCGGTGGGGGCCGGACTGGCGGCTGCGCCCGACCCCCGGCAGGGCCCCGGCAGCGAGGGGCTTCTTGACGCCTCGGTCGCCATCAGTACTTGCCCACGCGCGCGAAGCGCGTAGGCGCGCACGCGCGCGTGGTTTGGTGCCGAGTAGTCGGTGCTCAGTAGGTGGTGTTCAAATGTAGACGCCCAAATGACGCAGCGTACAAGCGCCGCCCGAGCGAACCTCACGGATGGACGCGCCT
>PLTL01000201.1 GCA_003164475.1 Candidatus Dormiibacterota bacterium
TGCCCTCTATGGGCAACAGCGGGCTGTTGGCGCGCGGTGAGGACCGTTCGCCGTTCTTCGCACCATCCGGAACTGCCGCACTATTCAGCGCCCCTGGTGAGAACGTCCCGACCCGTCCCAGCCCTCAGAGGCCGCGATCGCCCGACCGGAGCGGAGGAAGGGCGACGAGCTTCCGGATCTCCGCGTGCGCCCGGGCCCCGCCCTGTGCGAGCCGGTCGGTGGGCACGACGGACGCCGATGATCGTCCATCAGGCATACCGCTTTGCCCTGGACCCGACCGCCGCGCCGCAGCGGGCGCTCGTGCTGGGCGGCGCTGTGGGTTGTCTGCGTTCAGTCTGGCGTCGTCACGACCGAGACCGCGCTCACTCAGCCCGGTGACCACGAGCAGAGTTCTCTGATACGGGCCATCAGCAGGGAGTGATTCTCTGCAGCGCTGCGGGAGAGGCTTGGAGCGACTCTGGTCAGAGCATGGAGCAACTTGGGCGGGACGTCTCTGGGGGCCCTTTCCAGGCGAGTACGATTAGCATTCGATGGATACCCAGTGGGCTTTGAGCGAACTTGGTAGTTTCGTTGCCGAGACGACCTTGGCTCACCAACCGCAGAACACCCGTGACAGCGTCTTCATGGGAGACTTTCGGAGCACGGCAGCGGCGGAGTCAGTCGTGGTTGCGCACGCGCAAGTAGTCGAACAGATTCTTGATCGAGTGCTACCCGGCTGGCGCGACTTGATCCCAATTGACGAGCGTGGACGCTGGCAGCAGCACCATCAAGCAGCTCAGCGGGCGATGGCCCAGCTCACGCGCCAAGCCGAGATCGAGGAGAAGCTCGGTGACAACGCCCCGCGGATGAACGCTGGCAACCTCCACCACTGGGTGTGGGAGGGTGCGCGGTCGCTTTGGCAAAGCGGGCATTTGCGCGAGGCTGTGGTGGCGGCTGCGATCAAACTGAACGCAGAGACGCAGAACAAGCTGGGCGTCCGGGACTGTTCCGAGACTCCGCTCTTTCAGATGGCGTTTAGCAGCGACCCGCCTGCCGCGGGCAAACCCCGACTCCGACTCCCGGAGGACGATGGTGGGAAGACGGCGATGAGCATGCGGCGCGGCATGATGACATTCGCCGAGGGGTGTTACGCCGCGCTGCGCAATCCTCCAAGCCATGATCCCCAAGAAGAACTCAGCGAACAAGAGGCGCTAGAGCAGCTGGCCTCGTTTAGTGTCCTTGCCCGCTGGGTAAGCCGAACAAACGTCATCCGGGCGTAGCCGCCCAGCTGAGCAGACTGACTCCACCGCCGACTTAAGCAGACGCCCTCGATGGTTTGCGAGGTCAAGCTCTAAGTAGTCGCGGCTTCAGCGCTGGTTGGCCACCGGGTCGGGCGGTGCCAGGAAGGGGTTGTAGGAGGGCGGTCGCCGGCTCCGAGTTGCGCCGAAGCGTGCTGAGCAGGTCCGTGCGGTGAGAAGCTACCGCTGCCGTCGTCAAGTTCCCGGACCGCTCCCTCCGCCCCCCTTCGACGCTTCGTTTATGACGATGATGCCGAGCGCTGCCGCGCCGGCCGCCAAGACCACCTTGGCGAGTCGGTCATTGCCCCCTGCTCCGATGCCGCGCTTGTAGTCCTCGTGCGTCAACTCATACCACTGGCCGTCCGCCGCCTGGATGCGGACGCGGGTCTGCACCTGACCGTTGGTGAGCGGCTGTGGGAAGGGCTGTGACACCTGGCGGACCACGACGCCAGGGGTGAACTCGACCCGCTCCTGATCAATGACCCGCCAGCCGGGGGTCCGATCCTGAACGAACTCGGCGACACCACCGATCCGACCTGTTTGCTTGGCCCAGTTCTCGATCGTCCCCCACTGCCAGCACGGCGCCCCCGAGACGACGCCCTCCTCCGGAGGGAGGAGGCCCCGGTATCGCCAGACTGCCGCGGTCTGTTGGCGCACCCCAAGACGCACGGCGAGTTCCTTCAGACCGACGATGTCAAGATCCATTGACCGTAGTGTACCCCTTGATCGACTCATTCTGTAGCTGACCTATTGACAATCCACCAGCCGGGCCTCATCATCCAAACCACGGCTGGATCGCCGGCCACCACCATCGAGGAAACCGTCGTCATGAAGTCCCCCAAAGAGGTCTCCAGCTTCGTCGCCCGCCGGGTGCTCGTGGGGAGGGTCCGGCCCAACGCGTACTACTACTACTACGCCCAGTATGAAGCGATCCCGTACCGCCTCCCGACCCGCGAGCAGCTTGCCAACGCCTTCCTCTCTGACGCCGAGTTCCGGGCCTTGGGGCTCGCCAACTGGCTCAACACCCCCACCGGCGAGGTGGTCGCCACTATCGTCGCCGAGGTGATCCCGGCCACCCTCGAGCCGGAGTTCTCGTTGATCGTCGACGCTCTGAAGCTTGCCGCCGATCTGCAGCAGGCCAAGGGTCGCACCCAGATCGGAGTTGGCGGCTTCGTTGCCTTGGTCCTCGGCATCGCGATCCGCGAGGCCAACAAGGCGCCGGCGTAAGACCGGTAGGCGCCGGCTGCTCGGATCGAGGCGAACCGTCGAAACCCCCCCGGGCCGCTCCTCCGGGTCGTTTCGCATGCCGGTGATCCCGGCCTACGCTTTCCGCGTGACCCAAAGCACCCCACCCGCCGAACCAGGCCTGCCACAACCGCCGGCGGCACCACGCCCGCCGCGCCCGGCATCTCCCGCGAGCCTCGCGGTTAGAGGACTCCGTCAAAGCGTCACCGACCTCCACGAGGCGTGGTCCCAAGCACTGAACTCCAAGGAAGCCGCCGACGCGAGAACGGCGACGCTTGGACAGTGGGAAGCGTTGAGCCAGGCGGTCCAGCTGGCCGCGATGGATCGACAGGAGATCCTCAACCGTCGTGGGGCGGGGAGAATGCCGATGTCCCTTCCCCCGGCCGCGCCTGAAATCGCCGCCTTACTGCGGGAGGAGTCTCCAGACGCCCACCTGCATTGGTTGGAGGTAGCCCACCTGCTGGCCGTCCTGAGACTTGCCGAAGCGATGAAGAACATCGAGGGCCCCAGCGTGAGGGTGACCAGCTCTCGCCATCCGACGGGAGCGCTGTTCTTTGACGCTGGCGGTCTCCAGCTACTGCAGCGCCGGGCAGCCCTTCTCGGCCATCTCGAGGATCAACTGGATACCGAGCTCGACGAAGCGGCGCGTCCACTCCCCGAAGTGCCCTGGACCCAGGAGCTCAGCGCAGCCAAGACCTTGGTCGGCAGCGGGTTCGACTCCTCCGCCCTGCCGCACCTGCTGGTGGCCCTGAGGTTGCTGCTCACCTGGGCAGTCCCCGAGCTGAGAGCCGTGAATGTTGAACTAGCCGAAGTCCTCGATCGCTGCCCGTCACTAGGCGAGCGGATTTCCGGGCCCGTGCGCCGAGCCCAGCAGCTCGTCTCGGTTATGGCGAACGGGCAACCGGCTCCACTCTCCGAGTGTTTTGTTCTCGCCGACTATCTGGCCACGGAGATCGGAATGCTCACCATCATGATGCCCCGGGATGAAGTTCGGGCAGCGGTTGGGGCAATGCAAGGTGGCTGAGCAGAAGGCCATTCGCTTTGGCGCCACCGAGGTTGTCGCCACTGGCGACTACACTCGCACGGAGAGGAGAAACGGCTTCGCCTCGGCGAGCGCACGGTTGCCACTCGCCGTCCTAACCGCGGCAGGGATCGACTATCTGGCTGACGTCACCATCCTGGACCTCGACGGAACTCCCTACTTCGCTGGCGTCGTGGAGTCCGCGAGGCCGGAGGGAGACGACGTCATTCTCCAATTCCGCAACGGGCAGGAGCTCAGCGACACCCGGATCGCCGGACTCGGACACGCTGGACCTTTTGACGCCCGGGAGGTCATCTGGACGATCGCCCGGACGTCCGGGCTCGGCAGCGGTCGGATCCGCATCTCCGGGTGGACGCCAGGTCCGGAGGAGCTGTTTGAGGTTGTCGCCCCGGTTCACGGTGTCAAGGCACCCTGCCGCTTACGGGTAGCCGGCGTCCTCTTCACCTCTCATCCCGGGGTTCCAAGGCTGGCCGGAGAGCTTGGGCCAGCCGAGCTCATTCAGGTCTTTCAGAGGGCTCCGTGCTGGGCGATTTCCACCGCGAGAGCAGCGACGACACTGGACGCTGAGGCTGCCGCATTGCCACTCATCGACCTGGCGATTGGCTGGCTCGAGATCCGGAGCCACTTCGCCGCGGCGAGTTTGCCTGGTGGTCAGTTCCTGACCTTCTCCCGAGAGAACACCAGAAGCGGGCTCCGGCGGGCCGGCGCTATCTACGTCCGGGGGCTGGTTACCAGCCGGCGCTGGTTGCGAGCGCCCCAGACTTTGCGGGCAGAAGTCGAACTCGACCTAGCCGGTGTCGACATGCTTCCGATTCCAGACATTGCCGCTGACAGGGTCACGCCCCAAGAGCAGGCGGCAATAGCTGCGTGGCGAGCTGCAGCCGGCCCGGGCGACGCCATTGCCCGAGCCGAGGCCGTTTCTCGGACCATCGAGTTCCTTTGCGCGGATATCAGGAGCTTCGACTACAATCTCTTCCCGCCGTCGGCACGTAAGGCTCTACTCAAACTGGCTCGTGCCCAGTTCAATCCCGACCAGCTCAAGCGCTTCCACGAACTGGTTGGTGACCTGAACAAGCCATCCCTGGGCCTCAAACTCGATATGTGGCTTGAGCGGGAGGGCGTATCCATGACTCCCGGCGATCGCGAGGTGCTGGACAAGGTGAGGGGAGTCCGGAACGACTTTGTTCACGGGCGGTCCAGCGGCCCACCTGACGAAGCCGACGTTCGGTACGCGACCTCGTTGCTTGGACGATGCATTGTTCAGCGTGTGCACAACATCGCCATGGCGGCGCTCGCGGGCCAGTAGACCGTCGCTTCGACTCCGGCCACAACACTTGCGCCTCAATGACCCGGCCAGACGATGCATGGCGCCATCAGGCAGTCGCGTCGCACGCAGCCGTGCCTCTGCGACGATAAACCCTCCGCCAGCCGATCCCCCCACCAAGGAGGCGCGCCGTCCTGCTGTTCCTACTCGTCAGCCTCGATTTCACACCTCGCCGCGTCCAGCGACTTAGCGCGCTGCCGGAGGTCCTCCGCGAACTGCGCGGAGGATGCCGCGTTTAGCTCCCACTTGAGAGTGACGAGCTGATGATTGAGTGAGTCATCGTCGAGTTTCGACGCCAGCCACACGAGCAGCGCACGGACCTCGTCACGCTTCACATCGTCCGTGATCGATCGATTGAGGAGATCCAACCGGTACCATGAGTAGCCCTCGGCCGCCGGCGAAGGCGTTGCGTCGACTTTCCCGGCGGCATCCTCCACTTGAAGCTTCAACTCCTCCACTGAGGTCCCCGCGGGCGCAACCCCACGTCCGCCGGACCCTTCTCCCCCGCCGGAATAGGGCTCAGGCTGCGCGTGGCGGAGTTGTTGTTGGATAGAGCTGATGGCGAGTTGTGCTGGGGAGCCGACCGAGAGCTGTGTACCCGTCCCATCGACCAATTCCCAGCCGCCCACTTCCTCATCGCCGTCCCATTTCGGCTGGATCAGGGCGAACAATGCCTGACGAATCTCATCGAGAGAGCGAACCAGCGGGAATTGCGGATTCTTATAGAACGATGAAACCACGTCTTTGAGGGTGAGGTGCCGATCGAACCGGTCGAGGATCGTGGTCAGATAGACTCCGCTCAGGGACGTCCGCTTGCGTCGCTTCTCGACCGGATCGTAGTACTCCCCAACTGCGCGCCCGGCACTCACGAGCGCACCCCACACGTCGTTGCCGGCCAATGAGGTTTGCTTGTCATCGTCGAACCGGGCGAAGACGACTTCCAGATCCTCGCCGCGCCGAGTCAGGTAGGAGTAGTGTCGGTAGGCCACCCGCACTTTGTCCTTGAGCTTGCCCTCCGCCTCGAGGAGCTGCCTCTTCACGTCGGCGCGCTCCTCCTCCTCCACCACTCGATCGAGCACCAAACCCCACGCGAGTACTTCCGCGGCAGCCTGCACTGCATAGCGCCGCTGGTACGTGTTGACCGCTGCAACGACCAGACTCGCCGCATTGTCGACGAGCAGGCCGTCATCCCCGAGACCAAACATCCGGTTGATGTCGGCGCGTGAGCGGGAATCGTCGCCGTTAAGCAACGTCCACTCCCGGGGATCCAGTACAACCAGGCGGTTCGCCTGACCGTCAATGTCACCAGCCACGTCCCCCACGGTCTGGCTCTTCGTTGGCGCTTCGACGAACCTGAGCTCCTCGAATTGCCCCTTCGTTGCCAGACGCTTGGCCGTTTCCCACACTAGAGCGTCCTTCTCAGCTTCGGACACCTGGAGCCGGGCCGAGTTGAAGTACATGCGCAGCGTTTGCTTGATGGTCAGCCAGAAGCGCTCGGGAGCATTAGCTGGCTTGGTCACCTCGAGCGCGCCGAGACCATCCTCGCCCGTGAGCGCGGAAAAGACCTCCTCGACCGCCGAGAACGGGCTGGCCATGCCGTCGGCCGGAAGGAGCAGCGTCGCCATAAGTTCGGCTTTGGTGGCCCCGCGCCGGCCCTGGGCGCGGCCCACGAGGCTGTAGTTAAAGAGGGCGGTCGCCATTCGAACGGCCGCACTCGGCTGTCCAACAACGACCTTGGCATCAACCATACGTCGATCGACCTCGATCGCTCGTCCGGATGTACCGTCGGCGGACGAGATGTCAGTTGTGGCAACGGCGCGGTAGCCCTGGATCGCCCGGTCGTTGCCGAGCAGCAGCCCACTGTTGAGCAAAGCGTCAAGACACCGCGCCTGCGGCACCTTACCGACGCCTTTCACGCCCGCGAGGGGCAAGTCGCCGACGCCGACAAGCCGCGGCACCCACCCACCGGCCTCCGCGGTGCGCACCCAATGGAGTGCAGCCAGGGCGAAGATTGCGACCGTCGAGCGAACGCGCTGGAAGCCTTGAGTCTTCCCCCACTCGTTCTGGACGAGGTCCATGAGATCGGGGTGGAAGGGATAAGTGGCCTCGATTCGCTCGGCAAGGGTTGCGGCATTCCAACCGGTGCCGAGGCGGTCGAAGACCTGCTCACGCCACGCCCGTTCCGACCGCACGGTCTTCTGGTAGCCGTCGGCAAGCACGCGCGCGGCGGAAGGGTTGTCCGTTGTGCTCTCGAAGATGCGACGGCGAATGATGGCAGCGAAATCGGCGGTCTCTGTGACCGCGATCGTAGTGCCGTTCCGATTGAGCCGTCGGCCGATGTACTCGCGAAAGTTCTCGGCGGCTGGAGGGTAACCCTCTGGATCGAGCTCCGAGCGGATCATCACAACGACGAAGGCGACTCTGGGCACATCGTCACAGGCGTCCATCAGCGCGTTGAGGAAAGCCAGTTCGCCAGGCATCGACTTCAACGCGGAGACGTCGGACAGCTGAAGTGCATAGTCCATCAGCTCGTCGAGCAACACGAGTACCGGACCGCCGACGCCGGTCAGCGCGTCCTGAAGGGTCGACTTGTTTGGGCCCCGGGCCACGTACGCGTCCCACTTGGCCCGATCCCCCGCGACGACGGCCCACAGAAAGCGCTCGAAGAGGGTCGTGGCAGGCCCGAACACCTCCGTCGGCTTGCCTGGGGAGAAGTGGTCAGCGGTCAGCGTGACCACCCTGGTTTCGGCGAGGCGGCCGCCGCCGTTGCCGCCGGCCTGGACCTCTGCCCGAACGGCCTTCCCAAGGTCAGTTCCGAAGAACCCCCCAGGGTTGATCGCCATGTGGTAGAGCCCGACAAGTGCGTGGCTCTTGCCTCCGCCCATGCCCTGGTCGAGGTGGAACAAGGCGATGGACTCTCCCGCTCCGCTGAGTCGTCGGGCGACACGCGAGAGAAACCCGACGAGGTTGGGTGTGGGTTGGGTGATGTCCGCGTAGTAGTTGACGTCGCGGTACGGCGCATCGACGGTCTGGTAGGCGGCCTTGTGGAGGCTCATCTGCAGGTCGCCAACACCGCCGTCGGAGGCCACGACCTCGGGGCGGATGGTCAGGACATTGGTCCAGTTCACTGTACCGTCCATTAACGAGGCTCTCCTATGTCGTCGAATATGCTGAGCTGCGCCGTCTCCCTCCTCAGGTCGTCGACAAGCGTGGAGACGGTGTTAGACACACGTTTGATCCCGGCCAATGCCTTGGCGAGACCATCTGCGGACGGAATCTGGCGGGTGAGGTCGGCGATCACTGCCCAAAGGTGTTGGTCGCTCGGATCACGCTCGGCGATCGACATGACGGCGGCGACGGGTTCTGTGCCGCCCGTGGCCCAGGCATGGACCATCGCCCGCACCACCTCGAAGGTGGACGATTGCGGGCCGACTTGGCCGGGATCGTCGAGCCGCAACCGGAAGCCTCCCGCTGACTCGGTCAGGATATTGCCGCGAAGATCGTCGAGCCGCAGCTCGTCGGCCTGAGCGAAGAACCGAGCCTCCCCTTTGGGCACATCAGCTCGACCCTTGGCGCGCAACCAGAAGACTGCAAAGCGGGTCACCGCATCGAACGTCTCTAGCGGAAGCTCATCGACCCTCAGCCGCGCCGCATCACGAACGGCCCGCCGTGCGACGTTCAAGTAGCGGTCGAGATCGGCGTCGCTCCCGTCCGGGTTAATGACCCGTCTGTACCGGCCGTAAACCTCCATAGCTGGGCCATAGGAGGCCATAAGCTGATCCTCGAGCGCGAACCCCTCAATGTCCCACTGCCGGACCCGTTCCGTGACAGCGTCGGCGACTTCGCGGTCGACTTGCGCGGCGACGCCAACCTGGCGCTGCTTTGAGGCCACCCGGCAGCCGATGGTAACAGTCACCCTTATTGATGCAACCCCGGTATTGATCGACTCGGTCCGTGATGGCCACGCAGCGGTGACTACGAACCCAGCCGTATGGAGCGCGCCAAGCAGCCTTCGCCAAGCATCGGGGTCCGAGTGGCCAAAGACCACAACAAGGTGACCAGTTGACTTGAGCACCCGCCGAGCCTCGACGAAAGACTTCGCGAGCATTGCCTCATAGAACTCAGTGTCGTGGCGAACCCGGTTGGGCTCGTGAACGCGGCGGACGATAATCTCCTGGTTCTTATCCTGGAGGCCGTCGCGCATCTGCACGTCCTCCCCGAACAAGTCTGGCTCGATGTCAAAGAGGAGGCGCTTAAGCCAAACGTGGAAAAGGTCGGACCCATCAGCGTATTCGACCATGTCGTAGTACGGAGGGTCAGTGATTACCACGTCCACCGACGAGTCGCGAACTGGCAATGCAGTAGCCGACGCCATGCGTAGACGAACAGGAGTGTGAGCCTGCCCATCTAGCACCTTGCGAACAGCTTGGACAGTCGACGAGCTGATTGATGACCAGGTGCTGGCTCCTTCGCCGAGTCCGGTCTCAAAGTAGTCAAACTGGTAGTTCAGGTTGCATTGATTGACGAAGAGGTCCGAGATGAAGATCGTGTTGGGGACGCTTCCGTCGACCTTTCCCTTCGACTGTATCGAGCAACCCCGGGTGGAGCGACGGAGGCGCCGTACCAGCGCAGCCCCGACAAACGACAAGAGAACGCGGCAGTAGGTTGTGCTCAGGCCGGCCGAGAGCAGTTCAGCGTGCACCTCGCGGCCTGCCACACAGGTAGCTGCGAAGCTGAGCGCCTGCCGGTGGTTCATTAGGTCCCCGAAGGTTATGCAGCCATATCCGCTCCCCATGACGGTGTGCACGTTGCCTTCGGGGATCTTCTCGTTCGGCACGAGGGCGCGAAGCTCGGCGACGGCCACGCCATCCTTCGTCGTCGGGTCTGCCCCCGCGAGCTCGATCACGGTCGGCTCGCGGAAGACGCGCCCGCCCTCAGATGAAATGTCAGCGACAGCGATCAGGACGTCACTAAACTCGCCAGTCTGCGACTTCGCCTTGACAGTCTCGATTGGATGAACATGCTGACAGAATAGACAGCGCGCGGTCTTGCCCTTCTTCTTCTTACCATTCGCCCTCAGCGACTGCGTATACGTGGGCTCCTGCACCGGCACGCCCTCAATCACTCTGGCATGCCACGCGTCGCCTTCGACCACGAGCTGAAGAGACTGGCCTTTGTCGCGGTTCCGAACATAGGGAAAACGCAAGACCAGGGAGCCCAGCAGCGGAAACGGTCTCTTGCATTGATCACAGGGCATGGTCACGGCCCAGAGGTAACCCCATGGGAACGCACCGTCGATGTTCCTGGGGAAGTATCGCTCCATTCTTTGAGCTACACGTCGCCCGACCTTGGCGAGTACGTTCTCTACGTCGCGAGCCAACCGTGATGAGGCGAACTCGGTCGAGGCCCCGACGTCTAGAGTGGCCTCCTTTGGTCCCGCTGTACCTGGCAATATGGGCTCAGCCGACCAGTCCCGTGCCGGGTAGTCGGCGAGGAGCCTTCCTGCCAGGGTCGCGATGGGTGAGAGGTCGATACCCATAGCACTAGCGCCGGCCCGCGCGGCTTCAAGCGGGATGATGCCGCGTCCCGAGAACATGTCAAGCACTACCGGGGCTTTGCCGCCGAAGTTTGCTCTGACTGCATCGACAAGAGTGCGATACGTCTCAGCACCCCCAGTCCTAATTGCAGCGTCGATGACCGGCTTCAGAGCGGGATCGTCCGGCAAGAGGGAGGTGAGTGCCACGGCTCGAGCCTGTGCAATAGGACGTGAGGCGAACCAGGGGAATATGGCCTTCTCGGTCAACCCAGAACCGGCAGGCGTGGCGCATGCGTCGTCGACCGCCGTCACGGGGAACCATCGGTCGACGAGCCTGGCGGGAGAGTCGGTCATGTTTGCTGCGCCTGTTCCTTGAGTTGGGACACCTTGATCTGAAACCGTTGGATTCGGCCAGCGCCGATTCCATATACGGACGCTGGATTGCGCGTACGGACCTCCACTGTGGCGTTGGTCCCGCAATTGTCGACCACGTAGAGCCAGTAGTCGTCACCACGTTGGAGCGCTTGAGCCCACTCGTTCTGTTCCATCCAAACTGGGCCAAGTGGTCCCGTGTGCCCTTTGACTTCCACGCAGCGTTGCTCACCGGTGTGCTTGTGACGGGCCAGTAGATCGTAACCAACTCCGGCGGTCTGGCGATCATCGACAGTAAACCCCAGCGAGGTGAGTTCCGTTAAGACTCTAGCGACGGCGATCTTCTCTGCGTCGGGATCGTACCCAAGATCCTCGAGTCGGACACCTGCCGCCACGTGCGCCCACCCGACAAGGCGGACTGCAGTGGGACGGACATCCTCGATGCCGGCGAGCTGCGCGAGTCGCTGGACCTTGAGAGTCTGAAAGGTGGCCGTGCGCGTTTGGCGCACCTCTCTCGGCAGTTCGGCGATTTCTTCCAGGAAACGATCTTCGAGATCGCTGAGCTGTTCGCGGGCCTTGGTCACCCAAGCGAGCCGCTCGCTCTTTTGGCGGCCAACCTCCCTGCGAAGGGCGGCCTTGGCTTCGACTTCTCCGTCAGCTAACTGGGCAGGGTTCGGTTTGGCATGTGCTGAACCCAGCGTCGGTCGGAGCTTCATCAGGGACTCCCACGACACTTCAAAGGCACCAGTCCCGGACCAGCGGACGAGGAGTGGGGCCGGCCGCGAGACCTGCCGAACGCCGTCGTGCATCCGCACTTCGGCCTCATACAGGAGCAATGTGTAGTCAGTCAAGGAGCCGGTGTCGAGCAACTGGCAGCCGCGAAGCAGCTCAGGGCGGCCCATTTCAAGGGCTAGTTCGACGAGCTCTCCGAAGGCACCTTCAGTGGGACCGAGGACGACCACTTCGTCGAGGTCCCCGGCACCTTCAGATCGGGCACTCTCTAGAGCACCACCGTCGGCGGCAACGTAACGACTGGTGCTGCCACCCAGAGCGGCTGGTAGGAGGCGGCTTGACCGAACCTGTCGGATGCCAGGGGCAGGCCCTGCGGTCACCACCCAGTTGTTGGCCGCAGCGATCGCGTCGAAGAAACCGTCAACAATGATTGGGTTGATGGCCTCCAGGCGGTCGGCACGGAACCGGGCCTCGGCGGCGGCGTGGTTGACCCGGGAGCGAAGGTGGTTCTCGCCGTTGACCAAGTCCTGGGCCGTCCGTTTGAGGGTGGCGACGTCGGGTAGGTCGACGGGCGCAGTGGGGTCAGCCTGGGCTCGAGCGAGAGTGCTGGCGAGGTCGAACCCATCGCCCGTGGCCCTGGCGAACGTGGCGTCGAGCAGATCGAATATGCGGCCGCCGAGGCTCTCGGCGGCCGCCTCGATGTTGGTGAGTATCACCTCCTGAACCCGGCCCTCTCGAGTGCCGGGGGCAACGAGGTGGTAGACGAACACAGCGTGGTGCTGTCCAATGCGGTGGAGGCGCCCCATGCGCTGTTCAAGGCGGACGAGCGACCAGGGGATGTCCCAATCGATCATCACGTGGGCGCTCTGAAGGTTGATCCCCTCCCCGCCGGCGTCTGTTGACACGAGCACCTGAAAGTCGCTGGCGAGGAATCGGCGTTGCAGTTCATGGCGAGCCTTGTGGTCAACAGCGCCCTCAAGGGTCTCGGTGGTGAATCCCGCGTCGCGAAAGCGACCCGCGAGCCAACGCGCAGTGTCCGCGAACTCACTGAATACCAGCAGTTGGCCATTGCCCGGCTTGATGTCATGCTTGGCCAGCAGGCGCTCGGCTTCGATCCACTTGGCAGGCGTGCCGCCGACAGCGATTGCTGCGCGCAGTTGGTCGAGGACCTGCTCCACGGCCGCAATTTCTGCCCGCCTGTCGCGGGATGATGCCCCCACGATGACTTCCTCGGCTCGGGCCAGGTCCTCTGGGTCTTCGAAGCCAGCGGAGAATGGGCGATCTCCACGGAGCCCCTCGGCAAGCCCCTCGGGGACCATTGCCGTGTTGCGACTGGCGGCGCTGCCGTGAAGACACGCCAGACGACGCTCAAGGGTCGCGATGGCGGCTGGGAGGCAGCTCGCTGCGCGCTTGCCGTAGATCGAAAGCGCGAGAGTCGAGTCTTTTCCGTACCAAGCGCCGGCGTACTCCATCACGGCCTCATAGGCCGCCAACTCCAAGTCGCCGAGGGTGACAGGCACCGTCTCTGAGAAACGGGCGGGGAACAGGTCCTTCCCGTCCAGGTCTTTGAGTTCCTCCTTCATGCGCCGCAAGAACGAGAGGCGACTTGGCCGCAGGTATGACTCGTAGCGGTCGTTGCTCTGGTCCCAGGGGTACAGCTCGGCGTCGAGGACGTGGCAGAGGCCTCGGAAGAAATGCTCCTTGCCACGGTGAGGGGTCGCCGTAAGAAGGAGAAGGTGATGGGAGCGGGCAGCCAGCTCCTCAGCCGCCGTGAGGTACCGCGAGGTGGGTGTGAGGCGGTGAGCCTCGTCGAAGACGGCAAGTGACCACGACGCTCGGGTGCCGGCGACCTTGCGCCGGACGTCGGGGTTATGAGTGAACAAATCGACGCTGGTCATCCACACGTCGACTCGCGGGTCCAGGTCTTTGGGGTCGCGTGCCACATCGGGGGTTAGGAAGCTCGAGTGGACGCCGAAGAAGTCCTCAAGCTCCTCTTGCCACTTCGGGACCAGGTGCGCTGGCACGACGATGACGACCGGACCCGGAATCAGGCCGCGCCGTCTGCCCTCGACCAGATACATCCCAGTCATGATGGTCTTGCCTGTGCCCGGCTCATCGGCGAGTAAGAACCGCAGGCGAGGCTGCGGCAACATGTGGTCGAAGACCGCTTCATCCTGATGGGCATAGGGGCGCAGGGGTCGGGTGGCAAGCGCCGCCGAGCGCAAACGAGGGCTCGTGTACTGCATCCATCGGCCCCAGAGTCCCGCGAGTGCCGCCTTAGAAATGCCCCGACCATCGTTCTCGGGAACGCGAGCAGCGACGACGTCGGCGACGCTCATCGTGCGATCCTCAAGGCCGCCACCCGGGTGGCGGACAATCAGATCGATCCCGGACTCAGTCACGGTCGCCATTTCGACCGTGAGGAGCTCACCGTCGACACGGATTCGCTCGCCCCGAGTGGGGGGCCGTAGGTCAGCGGCCGTCACGGCTTGTACTCAATCCGATTCCACGCACCCCAGGGCCATGCGGCGAGTCGGCCGCGACAGCACGAGGGCAACCCCGCTCGGCGTGGACTGGCACCTGGCCGAGGATAGGGGCCCATGCTGCCGACCGGCACAGCGTAGCCGCCGGTTGCACATGCCCCGTCTTGGGCGTGATGGATTCGGCCACAGGTACACCCACGATGCAAGAATACGTCAAACGCGACAACGGGAAAGTCGCCCTGAGCAGAACGTAGCGAACCCGTTGCGTCCACCCCGAATGCTCCCAATGCGGTCACAACGCCCGAAGCCAGCACCGGGCTCGATGACTGCATTCGCCTAGCGCTTGATCCCCAGCTGGCGTGGACGGCTCCGTCGCCCGGGCTGGGCCGTTCTTGGGCGTGATCGACGGGATGTGGTAGCGGGCCGGCTGGCGCGTGGCTCGTCGTCGCCCCCTGGTCGATCAGTCCCAGGTGCCGGAGAACCTCCCTGACATTGGTGACGGGGACCGAGATTGAGTCGTCATGGTTGTTGCCGGCGGGGACGAGAACGGCACGGATGTTGCCGGCCTGGGCACTGATGAGCTTGGCAGGCAGCGCCCCGACGGGAAGGACGTTCCCGTGGAGGTCGACCTCGCCGGTTACGGCGACGTCCCCAGGGACGGGCTTCCCGGTGAGGATGGACACCAGAGCGGCCAGGGTGGCCGCGCCGGCGGAGGGCCCGTCGTTCGTGACGCCGCCCCCCGGAAGGTGCACGTGGATGTCTTTGCGGTCGAGGTCTGCCGATGTGGTGGCCCTGGACGAGATGAGCGCACGCGCCGTCGGGGTGCTGCTGGGCAGGAGTGAGGCCAGCGACGTGGTCGACGGCCAGGTCGCCCTGGTGGCGCGCCAGCGCGAGGCCTGGGTGATTTCCTCGGACGTCGGCGACCCTCTTCGCCTGGAGCCCGATCTCGAGGTGTACCCCGTACCGGGGTGACCGAGGTCGCCGTTCTTCGCACTATCCGGAGCTGCCGGACCATTCAGCATCCGGACGGGAATGCGGGCGGCGCCGTTGAGGCGGTCGCCGCGCTAGCGCGTTCCCATGGCAAGGGCGCGGTGTAGCGATCCGTGGTGCGATCAGTGCAACCGTCGCTGCAGCCCTTAGACGGATACACCTCCGCTACACCGGAAGTGCCTGGTAGGTAAGGG